>JAENXP010000299.1 GCA_016649475.1 Burkholderiales bacterium
ATCGATGCTGGTGGTCATCCTGGTCGGGAGGCATCGTGGCTGGGTCGGACGCATTCGCTGAGCGCCTGCTGGCGGTGTTGAACGATGGCGCGCTCGCGTTGATGACAGCAATCGGCCATCGCACCGGACTCTTCGACACCATGGCAACGCTGCCACCGTCCACGAGTGCTGAGGTTGCTGACGCCTGTGGGCTGAACGAGCGGTATGTGCGGGAGTGGTTAGCGGCGATGACGACGACGGGCGGCTTTGTGGAACATGACCCAGGCACGATGACCTTTGTGCTTCCGGCTGACCACGCTGGCTGGCTCACACGGGCCGCCGGCCCTGACAACCTCGCCCTGCAAGCCCAGTACCATCGGCTTCCTGGCGCAGGTCGAAGACCGGATCGTGGACAGCTTCCGGCACGGCGGCGGTGTTCCGTACTCGGAGTTTCGGACCTTCACCAAGCTCATGGCTGAGGACAGCAGCACGGTTCTGGACGCTGCCTTGCTTGACGCGATCCTGCCGCTGGTTCCCGGACTCGTGGAGCGTCTTCAGCGCGGGATCGCCGTGGCCGACGTTGGCTGCGGTTCGGGCCATGCAATCAACTTGATGGCTCAGGCGTTCTCGAACAGCCGCTTCGTTGGCGTGGATATTTCCGACGAAGGGCTCGCGGCTGGCGCCGAAGGCGGGCAAGTCGAGCGCCAGGATCTGCGGCCAGTCGCCATCGGCGATGTGCCGCAGCTCGAGCCCGGACACATCCTGCCAGCCCGAAATCGGCGGCGCTTCAGGCAGGCTATAGCGCTGAAAGCCCCAGGTGTCGTGCAAGCCTTCCTGCACGTAGACCTCATGCCCTGCCGGTGTGGCGTCGAGGACGGCGACGAGGCCGCGCGACTGCAGGTAAGCCAGCGCGCGGCGCAGCATGCGCGAGGCATAACCGAGGCGCCGATGCCCGGGTGACACCAGCACCATGCTCATCCAGGCGAATGAATTGGCGTAGGGCAACAGGACGATGCTCGCGACCAGAGTGCCGTCTGCGGCGCTCAGGCCGAAGCCCTTTCCCAGGCGCAGCATCATGCGCCAGTCGGCCTCGTTCTGGTTCCAGTTCGCCGCGCGCGACAGGGCCATGCCGCCCGCGATATGTTCTTCGGCCAGGTCGTGCTCGCGCACTAGCGCGGTTTCAGTATTTTCCGTCACGGCTGTCGAAATGCGTGTCCTTGCCCAGGCTCGCACCGCCGCGCTCGATCCAGTCCGCCTGCCAGGCGATCATGGTGTCCAGGGGCACCTCCGGCCGTCCGAGCAGACGATGCGCCTCGGCGCTGTTGACGAGCCAGGCGGTGCCCGCCTCCTTGCCGGTGAATACCGGCTGCCGCTGGAAATGCCGGCCGAAGGCCTCGGCCAGCGCGCGCACGCTCACCGTCTCCGGGCCGCTCAGGTTGAGCGCGCTCGCCGGGGAAGTGCACAACCCGAGCGCGCGCAGCGCCATGCTGTTGGCGTCACCCTGCCAGATGACGTTGACATGCCCCATGGTGAGGTCGATGCCCGCGCCGGCAAATACTTTCCTGCCGACGTCGTGGAGCACGCCGTAGCGCATGTCGATTGCGTATTCCAGGCGCAGCAGGCGCCCAGGAGTTCCGTGCTTGCGCGAAAAGTACTCGAACATGCGCTCGCGGCCGACGCAGGAATTGGCGTAATCGCCCGAGGGCGGAACCGCCGGCACCGCCTCGGTCGCGCCGCCCGAGGCCACGTCCACATACGGATAGACGCAGGCGGTGGAGAACGCGACGATGCGCGAGGCGCGGAAAACTTCGGCCACCTGCGCCGGCACCATCACGTTCATCGCCCAGGTGAGGTCCTCGCGCCCGCTCGAGCCGAACTTGCGCCCGGCCATGAACACCACGTTTTCGCTTTTCGGCAGGCGCTCGATCTGGTCGCGCTCCAGCAGGTCGCAGGCGATGCATTCCACACCCCAGGCTTCCAGATTGTCCCGCAACCCGGGTTCGCTGAAGCGCGCCACCGCGATCACGCGCCTGCCCGGCGCGGCGCGTTTGGCCAGGCGCGCGAGCGTAGGCCCCATCTTGCCGCCGACGCCGAGGATCAGGATATCGCCAGAAAGCCGCTCGAGGTCTGCGACAAGCTCGGGCGCGGGCGTGGTCATGACGTCTTCGAGGTGCGCGACGTCGGATAAGCGCTGCGGAAGATTCAAAGGAGGACTCGCTGCGGAAAAATACGGTGCGCCAATATTAACCACGCGGTTAATTCAAGGCAAGATCGGACAGCGTGGAGAATCCGGCCCGGCGGACCAGGCCACTCGCTTGCCCGAGCCGGAGAATCAGGACCGGCGATGCTCCCCGACCTTGACGATCTTCATGGTATTGGTGCCGCCGGCCTTGCCGATGGGCTCGCCTATGGTAAGCACGATCAGGTCGCCCTTTTCCACCAGGCCCGCGCGCAGCAGCACGTTTTCCGATTCCACCAGCAGCTCTTCGCGGTCGCTGCCCGCATAATTCACCATCTCCGGATAGGTGTCGCGCAGCAGCGCGCAGCGGTAACGCGTGGACGTGCGCGTGGTCAGCGCATAGATCGGCACGCCGCAGTTCAGGCGCGACATCCACAGCGCGGTCGAGCCCGACTCGGTCAGCGCGGCGATGGCCTTGACCTTGAGGTGGAAAGCGGTGAACAGCGCCGCCATCGCGATCGACTGGTCGACGCGGGTGAACACGCGGTCGAGGAACTCGCGATCGAGCGTGACCGGCGTCGAGCTCTCGGCAACGGCGCAGATGCGGCTCATCGACGTCACCGTCTCCACCGGATACATGCCGCTCGCGGTCTCGGCCGAAAGCATCACGGCGTCGGTGCCGTCGAGTACGGCGTTGGCGACATCGGATACCTCGGCCCGCGTGGGCACCGGGCTTGAGACCATCGATTCCATCATTTGCGTCGCGGTGATGGTGACCTTGTTGGCCTCGCGCGCCATGCGGATCATGCGCTTTTGCAGCGCCGGCACCAGCGCGTCGCCGACCTCGACCGCGAGATCGCCGCGCGCCACCATGATGCCGTCGCAGGCCGACATGATGTCCTCCAGTGCCCCGGGCGCGACGGCCTCTGCGCGTTCGATCTTGGCGATCAGGAAGGCTTCGCCGCCCGCTGCGCGCAGCAACTGGCGCGCCATGTACATGTCCGCGCTCGATTTGGGAAAGGACACCGCGAGAAAGTCCACCTTGATCATGGCGGCGGTGCGGATGTCGTCCATGTCCTTGCCGGTGAGCGCAGGCGCGGTCAGTCCGCCGCCGCGGCGGTTGATGCCCTTGTTGTTGGACAGCACGCCGCCGTGGACCACGCGGCAGTGCACCTCGTTGCCCGCGACCCGCTCGACCGTGAATTCGATGCGACCGTCGTCGAGCAGCAGCACGTCGCCCGCGCTCACGTCGCGCGGCAGCTCCTTGTAGTCCAGACCGGCGCGATGCCCGTCGCCGAGCTCGCAGTCGGCGTCGAGTATGAAGGCGTCCCCCGGTTTGATCGTGACCTTGCCGTCCTTGAACTTGCCGACTCGGATCTTCGGGCCCTGCAGATCGCCCATGATGCCCACGGTGCGCCCGGTCTTGCGGCACAGCTCGCGCACCGTCTCGGCGCGCTGCCGGTGATCCTCCGCCGTGCCATGCGAAAAATTGAGGCGCACCACATCCACGCCCGCGAGGAACATGCGTTCGAGAATTTCGGGACTGCTGGACGATGGGCCGAGGGTTGCGACTATCTTGGTGCTGCGTAGCATGGCGGGAGGAACCTTTCTTGTTCGCGGAATCGCGGGGCAAGCTCAATGATGCGCCCAGTTTATCATCAGCGCTCGGATCTTTGCCTCGGGCTGCACCCCGGCCGGCGCAGGCGCATGCTACTTGCAGCGCAGGTTTGCGCTGGGCACTTCCATCGGCAGGCTGCAATCGCGCTCGGCGATGGCGCGGTCTTCGTCCAGCTGCGGCGGTATGCGTCCGGTCGGCCCGTAATTCCGGCTCAGGTAGTCGTCCTGAACGCCGGCTGCGACCAGACCCATTAAGAGCAGGGCGAAATAGCCGTTGGCGTTCACATCCACGAAAACCACGCCCGAACTATAAGAGCTGCCCGGGGCCGGCACGCTGCCGTACATCGAGGGCGTAACACCGGCCGCGTTGATGCTGGTGCTGGCACAGCCTGCGAGCGCGATGGCGGTGAACAGCGTAGTAATCGCCGAGCAGAGTTTCATCTGCGGATTCTAGACCGCGCCGGCGCCAGCGACAAATCCGCGTGTGTGCATGCGCTGCGCAAATCCATCAAGGCCCTGCCGCAGGCGCGGGCGCGGATATGGAAAGGGATAACGTTAAAGCCTGCCTCGCGCTATAGTCATCGGTGTAGCCCGTAGCAGGAATGTTCTTGC
>JAENXP010000107.1 GCA_016649475.1 Burkholderiales bacterium
CGGAAAACACGCCCGCCTTCACCACGGCGACCGCATGCAGCAGCGCCGACACCGGCGTCGGCGCCACCATCGCGGCCGGCAGCCAGCGGTGAAACGGCATCAGCGCCGCCTTGCCGATGCCGAACATGTACAGCGCCAGCAGCCCGCCAATCGCGCCGTTGGACAACCCATGCTGCAATATTCCGCCTGGGGTGAACTCGAGCGTGCCCGCCACCGCCCAGGTAATCACCATCGCGGGCAGCAGGAACAGGATCGATGTCCCGAGCAGCAGGCCCAGGTATATGCGCCCGCCGCGCTTCGCCTCTTCGTCGCCGTGATGCGTCACCAGCGGATAGGTGACCAGGGTCAGGCCTTCGTAGAACAGGTACAGCGTAAGCAGGTTGGCGCTGAACGCGATCCCCATGGTGCAGGCCAGCGCCAGGGCGAAACACACGTAAAAGCGCGTCTGGTGTTCCTCGTGGTTGGCACGCATGTAGCCGATCGAGTAAAGCGAATTCACAACCCACAGGCCTGACGCCACCAGTGCAAACAGCATGCCCAGCGGTTCGACGCGAAAAGCAAGGGCGATTCCCGGCAGCATCTGCACCAGCGCAACCTCGGGCCGCGCACCGTCGAGCACCGGGCCGAGCAGGGACAGCACGCTCAGCAGCAGGCAGCCTGAGGTGACCAGCGTCACGGTCTCGCGCAGATCCGGCCAGCGGTCGCATGCGGCGATGGCAAGCGCCCCCAGTACCGGGATGAACAGCGCGGCCAGGATCAGCGACTCCGCGCTCACGGCACACCACCCAGCAGCATCGCGACGGCGAGCCGCGCGCCGTCAAGGGGATAGCTCGTATCCAGGCCGAAGTAAATGCAGCCCGCGACCATGATCCACGCGGGAATCAGCATGGCCGCCGGCGCTTCCGACAGTCCCGCCGCGCCCGGCTCCGGCGCGCGGAAATAGGCCATCTCGACAAAGCGCCAGACGTAGACCACTGCGATCAGCGAACTCGCAACGATCAACGCCACCAACCACCAGTACCCGTGCGCTATCGCCCCAAGGACCAGGTACCACTTGCTGATAAACCCGGCGGTACCCGGAATACCGATCAGGCTCATGCCGCCGAGCACGATGCCGAACGAAGTGAGCGGCATGGTTTTGGCCAGCCCGGCGACGCGCGCGAGGCTGGTTGAGCCGACCCGCAGCGCAACGCCGCCCAACAGCAGAAAGATCGCCCCCTTGGTGATGCCGTGATTGAACAGGTGCACCACCGCGCCGGTCAGCCCGGCCTTATTCGCGAGACCCATGCCGAGGGTGATATAGCCGATCTGGGCAACACTGGAATAAGCGAACATGCGTTTCAGGTCGCGCTGGAACACGGCCACCAGCGACGCGCTCACCACCGCCAGCACCGACAGCGTGATCAGGACTTCCGCCATCGGCAGCCGCCCGAACACCAGTGGCACACCGAATATCACGAAATAAAAGCGCAGCAGCACGTACACCGAAACCTTGGTCGCGCTGGCAGCCAGGAACGCGGTGATCGCCGATGGCGCGTAAGCGTAGGCGTTCGGCAGCCAGAAGTGCAGCGGAAACAGCGCCAGCTTCAGCCCCACCCCGGCGGTGATGAAGGCGAGCGCCGCCAGCACCGGGCGCATTTCGTGAACCTCGCGCAGCCGATGGGCGAGATCGGCCAGGTTGAGCGTGCCGGTCATCAGATACAACAGCCCCACACCGACGATATAGAAGGTGGCGCCGATGGTGCCCAGAACCAGGTATTGGTAGGCCGCGAGCAGCGCGCGACGGTCGCGCCCGAGCGCGACCAGCACGTAGGACGATAGAGAAGAAATTTCCAGGAACACGAACAGATTGAACGCGTCGCCGGTGATCGTGATGCCGAGCAGGCCCGCGAGGCAAAGCGAGAACATGCTGAAAAACAGATAGTGCTGGTCGCGCGGCAATTCGGCCGCGACGCTGGTGCGCGCGTACGGCGTAACGACCGAGGCGACCAGGCTGACGAGCACAAGCACGAAGGAATTCAATCCGTCGACTCGGTACTCGATGCCCCAGGGCGGCGGCCAGCTGCCCATGGCATAGGAGATGGTCCCCGCCTCGCGCACTTTGAATGCCAGCGCCAGCGCGATGGCGAGCGTGGTCCAGCTCACGGCTACGGCGAGCAGCCAGGCGAAGGTCCCGCGCCGCACCAGCACCATCAGCGGCGCCGCCAGCAAAGGCACCACCACCTGCAGAGCGGGAAGGTGCTCTGCGATCACTGGTCCTGTTCCTCGGTACGGTCCTTGTCCAGAATCTCGTCCTCCTCGATGCTGTCGTAGGCTTCGCGTATGCGCACCACGATAGCCAGTCCCAATGCGAGCGTCGCCACGCCGACGACGATCGCAGTCAGGATCAGCACATGCGGCAGAGGGTTGGAATAGGTATTGAACGGGGCCGCCAGGATGGGCGCGGTGCCGCCGATCAGCTTGCCCGGCGCGATGTAGAGCAGATACACCGAAGTCTGGAAGATGCCCAAACCGATCAGTTTCTTTATGAGGTTGCCGCGGGCGATGACGATGTAGAGTCCCGCGATCATCAGGAAAATCGTCACCCAGTAGCTGTAATGCCCTGCCAGACTCATGTTTCGTCCCGGTCGCGCTGCCGGCCGGCGAACATGTAGAAGATCTGCAGCATCACGCCGGAAACGGTGACCGCGACTCCAGCCTCGACCCAGAAGATGCCGCGCTCCTGGCCGTGCACGCTATCGTGCGCGAGCACGAAATAATCGAGGTAGTTGCCCCCCAGCAGGATGCCGACCACGCCCACCCCCGCGAACAGCAGAACGCCCGCGGCGACCATGCACTCGATGATCCAGTCCGGCGCGAACCTGCGCGCGGCGGGCAAACCGAAAATGATGGCGTAAAAAATCACCGCTGCGGCGATAATCACGCCGGCCTGGAACCCGCCTCCCGGGCCGAAATCGCCGTGGAATTGCACGTATAACGCGAACAGCAGTACGAACGGGATCAGCAGCTTGCCCAGCACCCGCAGCACCAGGTCGCGCGTCATCGCTTCTTCTCCCGGCGGCGCCGCCGCAGCAAGGCGATTACGCCGGCGCCGGCGGTAAACACCACCGTGGTCTCGCCCAGGGTGTCATAGCCACGATAGCTCGCCAGCACCGCGGTGACCACGTTAGGGACACCGGTTTCGCGCAGCGAATCGCCCAGGTAGCGCGGCACGACATGGGTGTGGATGGCTGCCTGCGGATCAGAGAAAGCGGGCAAGCCGATCGTGCCGTAGACCAGCGCTGCTCCGATGACCACGGCCACCAGCAGCGGAAGCAAGGGGCGGCGCAGCGGCTTGACCTCGTCCCCGCGCGTCAGATGCAGCGCGGCCAGCAGGAGCACTGTGGACATCCCGGCGCCGACCGAGGCCTCGGTCATGGCCACGTCGACCGCGTCCAGCGCCACCAGCGCCGTGGCCATCAGAAAGCTGTAGATGGAGGCGAACACCACCACCGCGAACAGATTGCGCTGCACCACGATCGCGACGGTCACCACCGCCATCATGGAGAGCAGCGTCATGACGATCAGGGTTTCGATGGATCGTCTCCCGGGGCAAGCAGCGGCTTCAATCCGCGCGCAAGCGCCGCTTTGACCAGCGCATGCGTGGCGGTCGGGTTGGCAAAAAGAAACAGCAGCCCGATCATGACCAGCTTCACCGCAATCAGGCTGAGACCGGCCTGCAGCAACATGCCGAGCAACAGCAGCCCCGCGCCCACGGTGTCGGTGATGCTCGCCGCATGCACCCGCGTATAGAAATCGGGCATGCGCATCAGGCCGAACGCGCCAATCACGCAGAAAACGCCCCCGGCGGCGATACAGATCCAGCTCAGGATATCCAGCGCCATGCTCACGTGTGCCGCTCCGCGTCTTCACCCGGTTCCCCGAGGTCGCCGTAGCGGAAGAACTTCAGCACCGCGATGGTACCCAGGAGGTTGAGCAGTCCATATACCAGAGCCAGATCCAGGAACTCCGGCCGGCCGGTGAGAAACCCGAGCATCGCAAGCATCAACATCGCCAGGGTGCCGACGGTGTTCGCTGCCTGCAGGCGGTCGAATACCGTCGGACCGAGAATCGCTCGCGCCAGCGCGAGCGCAAGCGCTACCAGCAGCGCGGCGGCGCCGGCGGCGAACATCAGCGGTAGCCCTCGACTTTCGAGATGCGCCGGTCCATCTCGCTGTCGATCACGCCCGCACCCGAGGCCCGGGTCAGTCCATGCACCAGGAATTCATTCTGCGTCGCCTCGACGGTGATGGTGCCTGGCGTCAGTGTGATCGAGTTGGCGTGCGTCGTCAGGCCGACCTGCGATTTCTGCGACGGCTTGAAGCGCACCAGCACCGGGCTGATGGGCAGACGGGGATCGAGGATGATGCGCGACACGTCCCAGGCCGACTTGGCGATTTCTTTAAATAGCCACGGCCAATACCAAACGACCGCCGCGATCATCTGGATCGGGTGGCCTTCGCGATCGACGATATGCATGCGCCGCGCGAGCAGCACCACGGCGAGGGCGGATCCAGCGCCGGCAGCAAGCAGAAACGGCTCGAAATAGCCCGAAAGCAGGATCCAGAATGCGTAAAGCACGATGCCGAGGCTGGCCAATTGCAACATCCGATTCGCTCCCTTGGTCGCGAATACGAGCACCGCATTCGCTACTCCGCGCGGTCTTTGCCGCTATCGAATTCTACAGGGCCGCGCCAGCGCAGACAACACGATTGCCTCATTCCAGGAATCCGCAACAAAAGTCATTTTGTTACAGGACGATTCAGGAGAGCAAAGAATAGTTGTTGCCTCGTTTTGTTGCATACCCTGAGGGCACGCAAACGCGCACAAGCCCTGCCGCGTCAACCGCCGAAGCGGAACAGTACATACGCATTCAGCAGGTAGATAAACAGCAGCATGACGCTGACCCACCCCACGGTCCTGAAGAGCCGACCCAGGGGCCGGTACAGAAGGCCTACTATCACCGCGCCGGTCATGGTCACCGCCGACATCACCGAGACCGCGTGCGCCATCGACACATGCGCCAGCAGCGGGCCTTTCAGGTAGAACGCGTCGTCGACGGCCAATATCAGCAGATTGAACAGATTGCTCCCAAGCAGGTTCGCAATGGCCATGTCCAGGGCGCCCAAGCGCAGCGCGGAGAGTGTGACGACCAGTTCCGGCAGCGAGGTGGCGGCCGCAATGAACAAGGTACCGACGAACGAAGTATTCCAGCCCTCGAGTGCGGCAATGTCCTCGCCCACGAAGGGCAGCCAGATACCGATGGCAACGACCACCAGCGCCGTCAGCGCGTAACGGACCACCGCCTGCCTGAGCGTCAGGTGCGGATAGCGCTCGGCGGCCTCTTCAACATACGCGGCCATCTGTTTTTTTTCATAGCTGAAAACGACGCGCATGGAAAGCAGATACAGCATGACGATAACAGGGGCATAGATGCCTACATGGCCCACGGACAGGCCGTCCATTCGCGGCCCCAGCAGCAGGCCGAAGCCGACGATACCGAGCAGCAGGACGCAAAAACCGGCAGAAAGAATATGCCCTTGCCTGGCCCTGGTATAGATCGATTCCTCTCGATGAACGAGGTCCAGAACCACGAGGTAGGCCAGATTGAGTACGCAGGCGCCCAGAATATTGCCTACGGCGATATCCGGCGCATCGGTGACAGCGACCGCGCTCACCCCGGTCGCCAGTTCCGGCAGAGAGGTTACCGAGGCTAGCAGCACCACGCCTATCCAGGTTCCTCCCAGCCCGGTCTTCTCCGCGATTACATCGCCGTAGAGAGACAGACGCCAGCCGGCCAGGGTAATCAGGGCGGCGCAGACGCCGAATTCAAGCCAAACGAGAAATGCCTGGGACACGTATTGACATCCGTGGGAGGGTGGAAGGCACGGCTATTGGAGCATAGTCTCAGGGGGTGCCGCCGATGATCTGTTCGAAGCCCGCGCGCGCGATCGAAGGTTCGAGCAGTTCCATACCCGGCGCCTGGTCCACGATCCAGGCCCTGGCGGCACCCGCGTCGGGAAGCGCTTCGCGCAGCACTCGCAGCGCGCGCGCATCGCCGGCACGCCCCGCTTTGATTTCCACGGCTACGCGGCTATTGCCCCGATCGAGAAGCAGGTCAATCTCCGCGCCTGCGTTGGTGCGCCAGAACCAGGGACGCGAATCGTCCGGCCGTGCCACACGCTCGCGACGCAGGATATCCTCGATGACAAAGCCTTCCCAACTCGCGCCGCGCGCAGGATGCGCGTCCAGCTCCGCATGCGAGCCGATGCCGAGCAAATGATGCAGCAGGCCGGTATCGCGCAAATAGACTTTTGGGGATTTGGTCAGCCGCTTGCCGACATTGCGAAACCAGGGTGCGAGGCGGCGCACGACAAACACCGATTCGAGCACGTCCAGGTGGCGCTGCACGGTGTGATAGGAAACGCCCAGCGATGCCCCAATGGCGGAGGCATTGAACAAGCCGCCATGCTGATGCGCGAGCATGGTCAGCAGCCGGCGCAGAAACAACGAATCTGCAGATACGCCATATTGGGGAAGGTCGCGCTCGACCAGCATGCGCAGGTACGCCTCCCACCACTCGCGGAAGTCGCCCCGAAGAGCATCCGGAAACCCGCCCTTCAGCCAGAGTGAACGCCAGTTCTGGCGCTGATCCCCAATATCCGCAAGCGCAGTCTCACAGCAGGCGAGCGGATCGAGCTCCGCGGTTGCGATCCTGCCGGCAAGCGATTCGGCGACGGCGCGTATCAACCGGGGTTGGGCGGAGCCGAGCAGGATAAAGCGGCCATTGCGCGCGCGCTCGGCGTCGATGGCCCCGCGCAATGCCGGGAACAGCGCGGGAACTGACTGTGCTTCGTCGAGAATCAGAGTCCCTGGCTGCGCGGCATCCAGCGCAAAGCGCGCATCGTCGCGAAAGCGCGATGCGGTCAACGGGTCTTCGAGATCGAAATACCGCGCCTCGGGAAACACCGAGCGCGCGAGAGTGGTTTTCCCGACCTGGCGCGCGCCGAGGACGGCTACGGCAGGGAACCTGTTTGCCAGGTCACGCAGCCGCTGAGCGAGGAGCCGTGGGTACATAGCCTTGCATATTAGACGTCATTCATCTAATTTACAAGGCTACTGTCGGCATGCGCCGTCGCGTCCGCGTGTCCCGAAGCTATGCGAAGCCCGATGCGGCGAGCCGATCAGGCTTTCAGCGCGGTCAGC
>JAENXP010000727.1 GCA_016649475.1 Burkholderiales bacterium
CTGGGGCCCATGGCTGGCGCCAGAACGACGCCCATGCCGAACAAGCCGCTCGCGCTCCCTTGTTCGTGCGGCTCAAAGGCTCGCATGATGATGATGGCGGGAATCGGCTGGACGATGCCGGCCGCCAGTCCTTCGGCCACGCGCGCCGCCAGCATCAGGCCGAAACTAGTGGAGAATCCGCCGCTGATGCCGCCCACCAGCAGCAGGATCATGCTGCCCACATAGGTGCGGCGGTAACCGTAGCGCATGAGCAGCCACGGGGTGGTCAGCATGGACGACGCCATGGCCACCATGAACCCGGACGTGACCCATTGCGCCCGGTCCTGGCCGAGCGCGAAATGCTGGCTCATGTCGGGGATGGCCACGTTGACGATGGTCGACGACATGATCGTGGCCATCGTCCCGATCATGACGGAGGCCAACAACACCCAGCGGTAACGCGGACCGTAACGCGCCTGCATTTCGCTGATGGTGGAAGGGTGGCTCACCCGACGTGACCCCTTCTTTCGTTGCATTTTGATTTGGAGCCCATCGCTGCGAACTGTACTCGATTCATGCGCGCGCAGCGCGTGGCGGCTCCAGGTTCGGGAGAAACCAGGTGAGCAGGCCGATCAACGGCAGGTAGGAGCACAGCTGAAAGACGAAGGACACGCTGGTGGCGTCGGCGATGCGGCCCATGACGGCCGCGCCGAGGCCGCCGAGGCCGAAGGCAAAGCCGAAGAACATTCCGCCAACCAGTCCCACGCGTCCGGGGAGCAACTCCTGCGCGTAGACCAGGATGGCGGGAAAGGCGGAAGCCATCAGCATCCCGATGATGACGGTGAGCACTCCGCTCCAGAACAGGTTCGCGTAGGGGAGCGCCAGCGTAAAAGGCAGTGCCCCGACGATCGAGATCCAGATCATGGGCAGCCGCCCGATCCGGTCGGTGAGCTGCCCGCCGATCAGCGTTCCCACCGCGATCGCGCTCATGAACAGGAACAGCCGCATTTGCGCGTCATGCACCGAGAGCTGGAAGCGCTCGATCAGGTAGAAGGTGAAGAAGGTATTTAGGCCCGACGTATAGACGTTCTTCGAGAAGGTCAGCAGCATCAGCAGGAAGATGCAGAAGAGCACCCGCCGCCGCGACATCCCGCTGGCACGCGAGACGGCACGGGCGCCGGCAGTGGAGTGGTGCGCCTGGTGCGCCGCGTACCAGGCGCCCACGCGCGTTAGCACCGTCATCGCCAGCAAGGCGCTCAGCGAGAACCAGGCGATCGAGCCCTGGCCGCGCGGCAGGACAATGAGCGCGGCCATCAGCGGGCCGATTGCGCCGCCGAGGTTGCCGCCGACCTGGAACATCGACTGCGCGAATCCGAAGCGCCCCCCCGAAGCCATGCGCGCGACGCGCGACGCCTCGGGGTGGAATACCGCCGAGCCGATGCCAACCAGGCCGGCCGAGAACAGCAGCATCTCGTAGCTGTGTGCCAGTGACATCAGCAGCAAACCGATCAGCGTGGCACCCATGCCGACCGCGAGCGAATAGGGTTGTGGTCGCCGGTCGGTGTAGAAACCGACTGTCGGTTGCAGCAGCGAGGCGGTGAGCTGGAACGACAGCGTGATCAGGCCGACCTGGGTGAAATTCAGGTGGAATTGCGCCTTGAGCATCGGATACAGCGCCGGAATCAGCGACTGCATCAGGTCGTTGAGCAAGTGGCAGAAGCCGAGCGCAATGATCACCGGAAACACGGCTCCGGTCGCGCTGGGCGGCGGGGCTTCGGCGGCGACGGAGGCGACGGGTGCTTGGGACATGGCACGCGAGATTTGCACGGATTGCGCCCGAGAGCAACTGGATTTGCGCGGGTGCCCGTCGCGCGTCCCCCGCGTCTGAAGCGGTTTGAGAGCGGTGTGGCCAGGAAGATGCGTGCCGCGACAAGGGTTCTCTGCTACCTTGAGTTCGA
>JAENXP010000385.1 GCA_016649475.1 Burkholderiales bacterium
CGCTGCATCGATGCCTGCCCCACCGAAGCCATTTTTTCGATCGGTGATTCGGTGCAAGTCAATCCAAATCTGTGTCAGGGCGGCGGCATTTGCGCGACCACCTGTCCCACCGGCGCGATGACCTACGCGCTGCCCCAGGCAGGCGATCTGGCCACATACATCCGGCGCTTGCTCGCCACCTACGGTGAGCTCGGTGGCAATGCCCCGTGCATCGTGTTTCATGACGAGCGCAGCGCGAGCGCGATGCCGGCCGCGCTGGAACACGCCGGCAATCTGCTGCCGGTCGCGCTGGAAGAAAGCGGGTCGGTAGGTCTGGATACCTGGCTGAGCTGCCTTACCTATGGCGCCCGTGCCGTGTTTGTCAGGGTTGGGCCAGAAACGCCTGAGCTCATTACAATGGAACTGGTGCATCAGGCGGCCGTGGCTCGGGCTCTGCTCGAGGGGTTGGGCTACGACCCCCGCATGATTCAAATCGTCCGCCCGGAGAGCGACGAAGACTTGAGCTGGTGCTCGGACGATCGCTTGCCGGAGGCATCGCTGACCAACCTGGCCAGCTTCGATGCACTGAGCGACAAACGCACCGCACTGAAGCTGGCACTGATGCACCTGGCGAACCAGGCCCCGCAACGACCGGACGAGATCGCGCTGCCGGCCGAGGCCGCTTTTGGCGAGGTTCAGGTGGATTCCGACAAGTGCACCCTCTGCATGAGCTGCGTGGCGGTATGCCCAACCTCGGCGCTCAAGGCCGGCGGCCAGTTGCCCACTCTCAGTTTCAGGGAATGGAACTGCGTCCAGTGCGGTCTGTGCGAGAACGCCTGCCCGGAAGACGCGATCGACCTCCGCGCCCGCTTTCTGACTGATCACCAGCTGCGCGATTCGCGCCGGGTGCTGCACGAAGAGGAGGCCGTTCACTGCATCGGCTGTGGCGAGCCCCTGGCCACCCGCTCGATGCTCGACAATTTGGCTCGCAAACTCCAAGGGAATCCCATGTTCCAGTCTGAGGAAGCGTTCCGCCGGCTTCAGATGTGTGGCGACTGCCGCGTCCGCGACATGATGCGTGGGGGCAGTGGGCCCCTGGGATGAGAATCGGCTCCCACCCGCCCGGGTGAGGCACTGTTAGGTCTATCGCTCCACAGCCAAAGGCGTATAATCCGGCTACTGGGATAACTCGTTCTTCAGGTGCCAATCGGAGCAAGTGACTGTGACCGCTCAGAAGGACATCGCAGAAGCAGGATTCGACGACCTCCGCTACCAGGAGCTGCGGGCGAACGCATACAGTCTAGTCGCGCACCTGCTCTCCGCAGCACCCAACGAAGCGACGCTCGAGCGCTTGCTTGGCATCACCACCACAGACAGCGAAACCTCCAGTAATGGGAGCGGTAGCCTGGCACCAGCCTGGCGCGCGTTGCGTGATGCTGCGACCGAGGCGGACCCGGAACAACTGGCACGCGAGTACCACGAGCTCTTCATCGGCCTTGGCCACGGTCAGGTGGTTCCCTATGCCTCGCGCTATCTGACCGGCTTCCTGAACGATCGCCCGCTTGCCGACCTGCGCGATGACCTGGCCCGGCTTGGTTTCGAACGTCAGCCGGACGTGCAGGAACCCGAAGATCACGTCGCCGCCGTGTGCGAAGTCATGGCGTCGATCGTTGCAGATGCATCACCGGATGAGCTGGACGAGCAGCAGCAGTTTTTCAGCCGGCATATCGCACCGTGGATGCAGACTCTGTTTACCGACCTGGTGAATGCTCCCTCCGCTCGCTTTTACCGTGCGGTGGGCATCTTGGGTCGGGCGTTAGTGCAAATCGAAGGCCGTTATCTCGGCGTAGGAGCAGCCTCGTGAGTGAACAAACATCGAAAAAGCGCATCGAGAGACGCAAGTTTCTGGGTGCCATCGCGGCGGTAGGGACAGCAGCGGCCGTCGGCGCGGCCATTGCAGCCCCGGTAGCCGCAGAAGCCGAGCAATCGGCTAAACCCGAAGGCCCACAAGAGGGGTATCGGGAAACGGCGCACATCCGCCGCTATTACGAAACCGCCAGGTTCTGATTCTTGTCCTAAATGCCCGAACGATCGGGCAGCCACGTAGTCGGGAGATTCGGCCGTGAAACTCATCAAGACCAGCAAACAAATCAAACCCCCAGCAGAGGCCTCGCAGGAAGGCCGGCTCGGAAAAGCCATCAACCGCCGTACGTTCATGCGGCGCACCGGACTGACCCTCGGCGGCGGTGCCATCGCTACGGGGTTGGCGCCAAAGATGGTGCGGCGTGCCCGTGCCGAGAAGGCGGCGGCCGGGGCTGGGGAGGCCGTCACCAAGCGTACGATCTGCACGCACTGCTCGGTGGGTTGCGGCACGCTCGCCGAAATACGCAATGGAGTATGGACGCGGCAGCAGCCGGACTTCGACTCACCGCTCAACAGGGGCGCGCACTGTGCCAAGGGCGCTGCGCTGCGTGAGCACGGTCATGGCGAAAAGCGGCTGAAATACCCGATGAAACTGGTGGGTGGCAAGTGGCAACGCGTCACTTGGGACCAGGCGCTCGATGACATCGGTGGCCAGTTGCTCTCCATGCGCAAGGAGTCCGGTCCCGACTGCGCGATGTGGATGGGCTCGGCAAAATTCAGCAACGAGCAAGCTTACCTGTTCCGGAAATTCGCTGCGATGTGGGGTACCAACAACGTCGATCACCAGGCGCGTATCTGCCACTCCACCACCGTTGCCGGCGTCGCCAACACCTGGGGCTACGGCGCGATGACCAACTCCTACAACGACATGCACAACTGCAAGGCGATGCTCTTCATCGGGTCCAACCCGGCCGAAGCGCATCCGGTGTCCTTGTTGCATATCCTCAAGGGTAAGGAGAACGGCGCCAAGATGATCGTCATCGATCCGCGTTTCACGCGAACCGCGGCCCACGCAGACCAGTATGTGCGTCTGCGACCTGGCACCGATACGCCGCTCATCTACGGCTTGCTGTGGCACATCTTCGAAAACGGCTGGGAAGACACGGAGTACATCAGCCAGCGCGTATTCGGCATGGACAAGATTCGCGAGGAGGCCGCGAACTGGCCGCCGAAGGTCGTGGAAGACGTCACCGGCGTACCCGAGGCAGAGGTGAAACTGGCGGCACAGACCATGGCGGAGAATCGCCCAGGGACCATCGTCTGGTGCATGGGTGGTACGCAGCACACGATTGGCAACAACAACACGCGCGCCTATTGCGCCCTGCAACTGGCACTGGGCAACATCGGCGTGTCGGGCGGCGGCGCCAACATCTTCCGCGGTCACGACAACGTTCAAGGGGCCACCGACCTGGGCGTTTTGGCCAACACGCTGCCCGCCTATTACGGCCTGTCCGAAGGCGCCTGGCGTCACTGGTCCGGCGTATGGGGCCTCGACTTCGAGTGGGTCAAGAGCCGCTTCGATCCGGAAAGCTATGAAGAAGTAGGCGGCGCACCGGTTAGCGCGATGAACACCAAGGGCATTCCAGTGTCACGCTGGATCGACGGCGTCCTCGAAGACAAGGAAAACATCGCCCAGAAAGACAACATCCGGGCGATGTTCCTCTGGGGGCACGCACCCAACAGCCAGACGCGCGGGCCCGAGATGAAAAAGGCCATGGAAATCGTGGACCTCTTGGTCGTCGTCGACCCGTACCCGACGCACTCCGCCGTGCTCCCGGATCGCAAGGACAACATGTACCTGCTGCCGGCGGCGACC
>JAENXP010000846.1 GCA_016649475.1 Burkholderiales bacterium
CGCTCAGCCTGCCGTTGTTGCTGCAGATGTTCTCCATGTTCGGCCAGTCGCACGCGGAATTGTTGCCGCGCTGGCTGCAGTTCGCGCTCGCCACGCCGGTGCAGTTCTGGATCGGCCGGCGCTTCTATGTCGGCGGCTACAAGGCCCTGCGCGGAGGCGGCGCCAACATGGACGTGCTGGTGGCGCTGGGCACGAGCATGGCTTATGGCCTGTCCGCGGTCGTCACGTTGTTTGGCCTGCAGCATCAGCATGTCTATTTCGAAGCGAGCGCGGTCATCATTACGCTGGTCCTCATGGGCAAGCTGCTCGAAGCGCGGGCCAAGCTCGGAACCTCGGCCGCCATCGAGGCGCTGATCCGCCTGCAGCCCAAGACCGCGCGCGTGGAGCGTGACGGAGCGCTGGTCGAGATAGCGGTCGCTAGCATGCAGAAGGGCGACATATTCGTTGTCCGTTCCGGCGAGAGCATACCCGTCGATGGTTTGGTCGCCAGCGGAGAATCCGGCGTAGACGAGAGCATGCTCACCGGCGAGAGCCTGCCGGTCGGCAAGCGCACCGGTGACAAAGTGTACGCGGGCACGCTCAATCAGCAGGGGCTGTTGCGCTGCCAGGCCGAGGGCGTGGGCGCGGCGACCATGCTGGCCGGCATCATCCGCCTGGTGCGCGAGGCCCAGGGCACGAAGGCGCCGATTCAGCGTCTGGCCGACCAGGTTGCAGGGGTGTTCGTGCCGGTCGTGGTTACAATCAGCGCGGCAACCTTCGCGCTCTGGTGGGGTATAGGCGGCGAGCTCGCGCCAGCGCTGGTAAACGCGGTCGCAGTGCTGGTGATTGCCTGCCCGTGCGCGCTCGGCCTGGCGACGCCGACCGCCATCATGGTCGGCACCGGGCGCGGCGCCCAGGTTGGCGTGCTGGTCAAGAATGCAGTGGCGCTGGAGCAGGCGGAGAAAATACGCACCCTGATTGTCGACAAGACCGGTACGTTGACCGAAGGCAAGCCGGTCGTAACGGACGTGGTGGTCGCAGCGGGCTTTTCCGAGCAGGACCTGATTGTCGCAGCGGCGAGCCTGGAATCAGGCTCGGCGCATCCGCTGGCGCACGCGGTGCTCGAGTACGCGAAACAGCAGGGCATCGCGCCGGCACCGATGCGCGACTTCAGTTCCGTCACCGGCAAGGGCGTGCAGGCGGTGCTCGACGTTTCCGCGCTGGGCGGGGAACAGACGTTGCTCCTGGGAGCGCCGGAGTTTCTGAGCGAATCGGGCTTGAGCGTAGACGCAGCAGCGATGCGGCCGCTGGTCGAGCAGGGCAAGACCGTGATCGCGGTCGGCGGGGCGGGGCGCGTCCTGGGGTATCTGGCAATAGCCGACAAATTGCGCGAAAGCTCGAAGGAGGCGGTCGGAAAGCTCCGGGGCATGGGCATCGATGTGGTGATGCTGACCGGCGACAATGCCGAGACGGCGAAGGCGATTGCCGAGGCGGCCGGCGTCATGGTTCATGTCTGCGGACCGACCCCGCGGGTTTCCCGGCGCGTGAACGACAAGCTCTGGTTCACAAG
>JAENXP010000611.1 GCA_016649475.1 Burkholderiales bacterium
CGTGTTCAGTACCCAGCGATCGATGTCCGCCATCAGGCCGTTGCGCTCGGCGGCCGCCACGAAGCGGCCCGGCAGAATCACCGAACCGTCCGCATCACGCATGCGCAAGAGCACTTTGTAGTTGAGGTTCGAGAAAGGCGCGGTCAGCGAAACGATCGGTTGCATAACCGTGAACAGCCGCTCGACCGGCAGCTTCTGACGAATCAGTGAAATCAGCCGAATTTCGTCGAGTTGCTCGACCATTGATGCATCGTCGGCGGCGTAGACGATCACCTGCGAGCCGCCATGACTCTTCGCTTCGGCACAGGCGCGGTCACAGGCAGCGAGGACATCTCGCTCCGACATGCCAGACTGGAACTCTGTCAGGCCAATACTGCAGGTAACCGCAAACGCCTTGTCGCCAACGTGGTAGGGGTGTTCGATGATCTCGCGCAGTACCTCCTCGCATTGCACCTTAGCGGCCACCGGGCTGCAATCGTTCAGGACGATGACGAACTCATCGCCGCCCATGCGTCCCAAAACGTGCGGGGTGTCAAAACGATTGCGCAAACGCTGCGCGATTTGAATCAGTACCTGGTCACCAGCAAAGTGCCCGAAAAGATCATTCACCAGCTTGAAACGATCGAGATCGACGAAAGCAAGCGAGGACTGGGCCCCGTCTTCCACTTTGTCGATCGTCTTGTTGATCTCGCCACTAAGCCCGCGCAGGTTGAGTAGATCAGTCAGCGGATCATGATCGGCCAGATGCTTGAATTGGTGTTCCGCGAGTTTCCGCGCCGTCACGTCCTGGAACGAGCCTTCGATGCCGACCGCCTTATGCGTTGCGCGCACCAGATACCAATTGCCTTCACCTTCGCTCGCAGGGCGAAAGATTTCCAGATCGGATACGCGCTTGCCCCGCAGCGATATCTCGAGGTCCTCGAGTGACTCGCGGCCAAATAGCGTCGACCAGGTCAGCCGCGGGCCGGAATTGGAAAACGGCGGCAGGCCGAGCATCTCGGCGAACGCCGGGTTGTAACCAGAAAATGCGCCGAATTCGTCGAGGGCGAACAGTCCGATCGGCAGCGAGTTGTAGTTGTCGCGGTACTGGCGAAGCGCTCCGACCGCTTGGGTCTGTGCTGCAAGCCTCCTGGTCTTCTCTCTCCGCAGCCGCTCCGCAAGCGCAATAGCCGTCAACAGGGCCGAGGCAACCGCACCTACTTGGGCGTTGAGGATGCCTGATGGTTTTGACGACAAGCCAGCGACGAAAGCTACTTCTGCTAGCAGTCCAGCGAATGTGAAACCCCACGAAAGCGTGTACCAAATCGCCACGCTGGACCTGTTACTGCGCAGGACGTACGCGAGCGACCAAAACAAGACCAATATCCCTACTACACTGACTCCCCAGAGTATCGGCAAGAATGTTTCCGTATGAAGAAAGAATGCCATCACCGTCAAAGAGATGCATAGCATTCGGAGCACGGAGAATAGTTGCAATAAACGGGGTTTTAGTTGCTGTTCAAATAGCGCTCTGAACAACTCTACTGTCAGTAACGCATGTAAAGACAACGTCGCTAACAATATGATCTCTATTGCGCCGAGGTTATTCTCCACCCCTAACCATACAGCGTCCCAACCATTATTTACCGACGCGACTCTAAGGCTTGTGATCAGCCAACCAGAAAACAACCAAAACACTCGATCGCGGTTGAGTGTCGCAATGATTGCACTAAAAAGCGCCAATATGATAAGCGAACCACCTAGAGCGCCACCACCGCGCTCGAACAATGGCCCAGAAACCCCAAAATCAGCGGCGCGCCAAAAAAAAGCTTTCGGCCTTGACATTGACGTAGGAACCACCTTCGCCAGTATCTCCAATTTACCAGCATACGGCATTGAAATATCGAGCGCAGTGCCGCCCTTTGCCACCCGATATTTGATTGGTATCAGATTCTCTTCTGACGCAATTGCCGCACCGGTTTCTGACTTTGTGACTATCCAAAACTGACCAGATGACAACCTGAGGAGTCGCAGTTCAGCCACAATGCTTTGCTTCGGCAGATCGCCAACTTCCATCCGCATCCAAAATGGGCCTCTTGGATGTAACGAACTACTCTCAGCGCTACCTAGCGCTGTTGACCGCAGTTGATTCAATGCTGCTTCTACGGTGATGCCGGCTGGATCCTCCAGGTAGTCAGTCCTCTGAACGACCTTGAGTGGTTGTACCCGCTCGGCCGTAAGTTGAGTCACGCCAACGGCCACGCCACCCACTAGGAGCACGAGAACGAACCACATAGTCGCCCGCTCCGCACCCGACGAGAGGCGCGCGCGAACCGTAGCCGTTTTGATCCAGA
>JAENXP010000325.1 GCA_016649475.1 Burkholderiales bacterium
GCCGCGGCGGGCGAATTCGACCCGCGCCGCGTCGAGGATGCGCGAGCGGGTGCGCTCCGGGTCGCGCCGGATGCGTTGGACGGCCTTGCGCGCTCCGGGCTGCGCCGCTTTCGATTTTTTCTTTTCCGCCATGGTGAAATTTTTATCTAAACGGTTAATAATTGCAAACACCGGGTTTCCGTTACGGAGAGAACATGGCCGCGCCGCGCATCAAGACCACTGTCGTCGGTTCCTACCCCATTCCCGACTGGCTCGCCGCCAGTCCGACGGAACAGGCGCTCACCGACGCCATGCGCGTGGTCCTGGCGACGCAGGAGCACGCAGGCATCGATGTCGTCTGCGACGGCGAGCTGTACCGCTTCGACATCAACCACCCCGAAACCAACGGCATGATCGAGTACTTCGTGCGCCCGATGACCGGCGTGCGCCGCGAAATCGGATTCGAGGAACTGATCGAGTATCGCAAGGCGGGCGGCATGCAGTTTCGTGCCCGCCCGCCCGGTGTCGTCGACCGTCCGCTCGGCAGCGGCGCGCTCGACCTGCCCTCGGCCTGTGCGCGCGCCAAGGCGCTGGCGACCAGGCCGCTCAAATTCACCGTCACCGGCCCGCACATGCTCGCCAAGACGCTGCTCAACAAGCATTACAAGGACACGGAGGATCTCGCGCATGCCATCGCCGACGTGCTCGCCGCGCAGGTGCGCTACGTCGACGCCGACGTGGTGCAGATAGACGAGGCCAACCTGCCCGGGCATCCGGACGAATGGAAGTGGGCGGCCAGCGCGATCAACCGCGTGCTCGATGCGGTGAAGGGCACGCCCGCGGTGCATCTTTGCTTCGGCAATTACGGCGGCCAGTCGATCCAGAAGGGAAACTGGGCGAAGCTGATGGACTATCTCAACGCGCTGCACGCCGATCACGTCGTGATGGAGTGCGCGCACCGCCCGGCGGAGGAGCTTGCGGTGTTTCGCGACCTGCGGCCCGAGATCGGACTGGGTCTGGGGGTGGTCGACGTCAAGCGCACCGAAGTCGAATCGGCCGAGGACATCGCGCGCGCGATCGAGCGCGCGCAGAAGACGCTGGGCGCCGGACGCGTGAAGTATATTCACCCCGACTGCGGCCTGTGGATGCTCAAGCGCAACATGGCCGACGGCAAGATCCGCGCTCTGGTGCGCGGGCGCGACCTGTTCGAGGGCCGGAATTGAATTCGGCGGCTAGCTTACGCGCGCGTCGCGCACCACCAGCAGGTGCTCGAGCACCAGTACCAGGCCGTACAGCAGCACGCCGATCAGGGTGATCAGGATCACCGCCATGAACATCGCGGCTGTGTCCAGCGTCACCTGCACCTGCAGCATCAGGTAGCCCAGGCCTTTCTCGGAACCGAGGAACTCGCCGACGATGGCCCCTGCCACCGCCAGCACCGCCGCCACCTTCATGCCGGAAAAAATGTAGGGCAGCGCGCCGGGCAGCTGGATCTTGCTGAAGACCTGCCATTTCGAGCCGCGCAGGCTGCGCACCAGATCGAGCAGTTCGGGTTCCACTTCGCGCAGGCCGCGCGCCGTGGTCAGTACGATGGGGAACACGCCTATGGAAAACGAAATGAGCATATTGGGAAACATGCCATAGGAAAACCAGACGATGATCAAGGGGCCCAGCGCCACCTTGGGGATCATATTGAGGCTCACCAGCAGCGGCATCATCGCGTCTTCCCAGATGCGCGACCACGAAAACGAAAGTGCCAACCCGACCCCTACCAGGACTGCGAGGATGTAGCCGCCGAATATCTCCACGCAGGTGACGTAAATATTATCCCACCACGGATAGTTCCCGCTGAACAGCGCGCCAAATGTCGCCTGCGGCGAGGGCATGACGTACTTCGGCACCTTGGCGATCTCGACGAACAGGTACCAGGCTGCGATGAGCAGCACATGGGCCAGGATGGCAAGCGTATAGCGGCGCGGTGTGTCGTTCATGGCATTGCCCCGGAATTGGTAAGAGTCAAGTAATACGCAGCTTCAGGGTGAAGCACGATCATACGGCATCTACTTCTCCGAGGGCGTGGACTGCCCGCGAAGACGCCGCCAGAGCAGCTTGAGCCATAGCGTGATCCGTCCGACGGGCTCTCGCGCCGCGCCGGGACCGCCGCGAATTTGCGCGGTAGCGTCCCGCGACGCAGCGGCACCGAAGCGTTGCTGCAGCGAGTCCGCGAACTGGGCGGTCCGCTCGGTCGCCCTGCGCTCGAACAGGCGGTCGACGATCGCTTTGAGCTGTCCCTCGCCCTTGACGTCGAACAGGGTGAGCAATTCGGTCCCTGACGCGCTTGCCTGCAAGGTGACGTCGATCGCCATCGTCAGGTGCTCGGCCTTTGCAGTGGCATGAAGCTTGTGCGGCGGGTCCTCTGAATCGATTTGCGCCCTCAGGTCGACGATCAGGGGTACGACCCCTACTTTTTCCCTCACCGTCAGCTCGGCGGTGCGTTCGTCCACCACGGTGATTCGCTCCACGCCGGGAATGCAGGTGCACAAGGATTCGAAGTCGCGGATGAACCGCCACAATTCCTCGGGCGGGGCGTTCACGGTGAACCTGGCTTCGCGCTGCGGCATTGGAGCCCCTAGTCCCACCACTTCTTCAGCTTGTGATCCTGCACGATCACGCCGGCGGCGTTGTACCCGCCTCCCGCGTGCACGCCTCCGCCCGGATGGCAGTAACCGCCGCACATATAAAGCCCTTCGACCGGCGATCTGTAGCCGGACCAGCCGGCAAAGGGCCTGAAATATCCCATCTGGTCGGGGGTCATGTCGCCCACGACATCGACGCCGTTGACGAAGTTGTCGTTCAGCCGCTCGGTATCGGTCGGATCCTGAATCGCCATGCCGAGGATCTTGTCTTGGGTAATGTTCGGCGCGTAGGACCGCCACAGCTCCAGAAGGTGCGCGGCATATTCGTCCCTGAGCTTACGCCATCCTGCCGGACCCTCGGGCGCCACGCTGTACGGCGCGTACTGCCAGACCACCGTCGTGTGCTTGCCCGCGGGAGCCTGCGATGGATCGAACAGCGTGGGCAGGGTGATCTGCAGCATCTCGTTCCGGGGCGGTATGCCCCGGGCAATGTCCTGATAGGCGCGAACCTGGTCCTGTATCGTCGCTCCGAACATTTCCTGGCTGAACGCCATGTTCACCGGCGCGTTATGCGCGGCGGCGCGGTATTGCGGCGGCTCCGACAGCGCCAGATGCAGGGCGAAGAGCGACCGGCCTTGTGCATGGTAGTTTTTCACCCGGGTGGCAAATGCCGGCGGCAGTGACTCTTCTCCGACCATCCGCAGGAAACTCTTTTTCGGCTCGACGTTGGTGATCACCGCCTTCGCCGCGTCGATGCGGCTGCCGTCCTTCATTTCTACCCCTGTGGCCCGGTTGCCGCTCAGGAGTATGCGCTGCACCTCCATGCCGGTGCGCACGACGCCGCCGCTGGCCTCGACGACGCTACGCAACCCGTGCGCCAGCTGCTGCGAGCCCCCGACGCAGATGGGCGCCTCGCCTGTGAGGATGCGGAAGAGGCAGATCCATCCCTGTCCGTGTTGATCGGGCGGGAAGCCCAGCACGGTCATGCGCGTGAGGAAATGGACTTTCACCTCTTCGCTCTCGAACAGTTCGTTCAACAGCTGCACCGGCGTGCTCTGGCGCCACTGCAGCATCGTCCTGCCTTCCGCGGATTTCTCCAGTTCGGCGCCCTCCAGCGAGGGCGGCAAAGGCGGGGAGTACATCAAGGGCAGGTAGGTCGAGTCGATGAACTCGGCGTAGTCTTCATACAGCTGCGTGAAGGTTCTGGCGTCCCGCGCCGAGAACCTGCCCAGTTCGGCAGCCATCCGCTGCGGGTCCCGGTACATCACGATGCTCCTGTGGTCCGGAAAAATGGTGCCGCGCAGGTATTCCGGGTAGACGTAGCTTACGCCGTGACGTTCGAGCTCCAGATCGCGGTAGACCGGGCTGTTGGGGATATGGGTGTGCACGACGGAGCACAGATTGTGTTTGAATCCCGGCAGCGTCGCCTCCTCGGTGTGGCAGCCGCCGCCCACGCGCGCGCTGCGCTCGAGCACCAGGACTCTGGCGCCCGCCTTTGCAAGATACGCGGCGCAGGCGAGGCCGTTGTGGCCGGCGCC
>JAENXP010000479.1 GCA_016649475.1 Burkholderiales bacterium
ACTGTAGCAGCCTTGAAACACCCGTCTGCCAGCTCGCAGTCGCGCACGGCTACGGTAAATTGTGAGGAATTGGAAGCAGCAATAGCGATTAGCCCACCCTGAGCTATCGATCCCGGCCATAGCGTGTTCGAAGGGGGAGGGCTGGGGGAGGGCTGCTACTGTAGAAAGGTGGGCGTCTGTAGTACTATCTGACCGCGACGCAAGATGCAATTCGCGTAGCGGTCAGACACGTTTTTCGGGGCGGGACGAATCTGAGCATGGTCGTATCGGGGCGTGCGGTCAGTTGTTACCCCTGCGGGGGCGCAAATGCCGGCGCAAAAGCTACCCATGAGTTGCTGACGAACGGCGAGCGCGTAGTCCTCCAGCCTTTTGCGCGAGGCAAGTCCAATTGGAGATAGCGGATTTCCCCGGTTTGAGTTTGAAGACGATCGAAAAGCACCGCTCGAACCTGATGGCCAAACTCGATTTGCGCAATGCCGCTGGGCCGACGGCCCATGCCATGGAGCAGAAACTGATCGTCGAGTATCATTTGGTTCATCGGGTCGACGCCGGGCATGCAGCCATAGGCCCGATGTGCCGCGGGCGGACTAGTACGTCCCCGCGCAGAGGCAATGCTAATGGGAGGCGTTCGAATGGAATCGGCTAGCACCCAGACGCCGAATCGACGTGCCATGTCAATAAACGGAAGGATCGCCAGGCTGGCGATCATCTGTGTGCTGCCCGGATGGCTGGTGGCATCCATACTCAGTATTTTCATTTACCAGCAGGAGCGCGAGAACACAGCCCGCCACGCCCTGGATGCGGCACATGGCCTCATGCGCGTGGTCGAGAGCAACATTCTGGCCGATATCGCGGCGATGAACGTGCTGGCGAGTTCGCAGCGTCTGACGAGCGGGAATCTGGATTCCTTCTACAGCAAAGCGCAGGAGGTAATGCAGCAAACCTCCGGATCCACCATCATCCTCAGCGATCCGTTGGGCCAGCAGCTGATAAACCTGTTGCACCCTTATGGTTCGCCGCTCCCGCGCCAGGTCAATCCTTCGGTCCTGCGTCAGGTGCTGGATACGCGCAAACCCGTCGTATCCGATCTAATCGTCGGTGGCACGACGCGCGTACCATGGGTCGGAATCGCGGTTCCAGTGATTCGCGATGACAAGGTGGTGTATAGCCTCGCCCTCGGCATACAACCGAAGCACCTCTCCGAAGTCCTGCACCAGCAGCACCTGCCTGCGACTTGGGTCGTGTCCATCGTCGACCGCAATGGCACTATCGTCGCCCGCAATCGCGCGCAAGACGAGTATGTCGGCAAGAAAATCGCTGCACGCCTGCAACAGCGGCTGCTGCAGGCGGGGGAGGGTATATTCGACGGGGACACGCAGGGGGGCATACCGGTGATGGTTTCATTCAGCCGCTCATCGGACTTGGGGTGGTCAGTGGCGGTTGGCGTGCCGGAGGCGCAACTCAGCGCAAACCTGAAACGCTGGCTCACGATATATGCGTTCGGCGCAGTATTTTTGTTGCTTTTGGGGCTGATGCTGGCCATTGTCGTGGCGCGGCGCATCGCACGACCGGTGCAGGGGTTGATTCCGCTCGCAATGGCGATTGGGCGGGGGGACGCAGTAGCGATCAAACCGCTCGGACTCGAGGAAGCCGACGACGTGGCGCAGGCGCTGTCGAGTGCGCAGGAACTGCTGCGCCAGCGCGATGAAGCGCGCGCACACGCCGTTGCCGAGCGGCGCGAAAGCGAGGCAAGATTTCTTGCGGCTTTCGAGATTTCGTCGGTCGGAATGTGCTTGTCCGATCCACGATCACGCCGTTTCGTCCGCGCCAATCGGCACTTTTGCGACATGCTCCAATATGGCGAAGCGGAACTGGTGGGAAAGAGGTTCACGGATGTGACCCATCCCGACGACCGCGACGCGCACGTGGAGGGAATGCAGCGTCTTGCCCGCGGAGAGACAAGGGAGTACCAAGCGGAGAAGCGCTATATCCGCAAGGACGGCAGCGAGGTCTGGTGCGACTTGACGGTGAACATGGTGCGGGATGCCGAGGGCAAGCCTGAACTTGCCGTGGCGGTGCTCAAGGACATAAGCGAGGCCAAACGAGCGCAGGAAGAACTGTCGCAGTCGAAGGAACGGGCCGAACGGGCCAATAGCGCAAAAACGGTTTTCCTCGCCAACATGAGTCACGAAATACGCACGCCGCTGCACAATATCATCGGCCTGGCCCAGTTGCTGCGGCGTGACGTAAGCGATGGCGCGCAGCGTCAGCGCCTGGACAACCTGTGCGACAGTTCCGAGCACCTTTTGTCGGTTGTCAATGATGTGCTGGACCTCTCCAAGATCGAGACAGACTACCTGGTTTTGGACGACAGCGATTTTTCCGTGGGCCAGGTACTCGATCGCGTGATCCTGGTCGTCACCGGCTCGGCCAAGAGCAAGGGCTTGGACCTGGTCGCGGACGCGGACCCGATGTTGCGCGAGGCGATCTTGCGTGGCGATGCGTTGCGTCTGGGGCAGGTACTCATCAATCTACTCGCCAATGCAATCAAATTCACCGAGCGGGGCACGGTCACCCTGCGCGTGACTTTCCGGAGCGAGGGTGCCGACAGCCTTCGCCTGCTGTTTTCGGTTGAGGATACGGGGATCGGTATCGCAGCCGAAGATCAGACCCGGCTGTTCGCCGCCTTCGAGCAGGCCGACAGCACGACCACCCGCGAGTATGGCGGTACGGGTCTCGGGCTGACCATCTCCGACCGCCTGGTGCGTCAAATGGGGGGGGTGATCAGCGTTGAAAGCAGCGTCGGCGCGGGCGCGACATTCAGTTTTGAGATCCTCTTTCCGCGCGGCAACCAGGTGAGTGTAGACGACTCGCCGCAGTCGTCTGCCTCGGTGAAATTCTACGGAAGCCGGGTGCTGGTCGCCGAGGACAATTCTCTTAGCCGTGAACTGATACGGCAGATGCTTTCGGATCTGGGTTGTGCCGTCGATTTGGCCAAAGACGGCAGTGAGGCGCTGGATTGCGCCAGCATGCATGTCTATGACCTGATCATGATGGACATGCAGATGCCCAGACTCGACGGTCTGGCTGCAACAGAGGCAATCCGCCAGCTGCCGGAGCACTGGAGCACTCCGATCCTCGCGATCACGGCCAACGC
>JAENXP010000099.1 GCA_016649475.1 Burkholderiales bacterium
GCCTCCTTGAACTTCTCCTCTGCGCCCTTGTTCTTGTCCTCCGGATTGCGGTCCGGGTGGTGTTTCATCGCCAGTTTGCGATAGGCTTTCTTGATCGCGTCTTCGTCAGCGTCGCGATTGACACCCAGAATTTCGTAATAGTCGCGCTTTGCCATAAAGTCAGTGAGCAGTGGGTGGTTGGAATTGAGGAGGCAATGGCAAAGGGGGCGAGGTTATCACTCCTCGCCCCCTGCCGCGGTGCCGCTCATGTTTTATTTCTTGCCGTCCTTGACCTCGGTGTATTCGGCGTCGACCACCTCGGCATCCTCCGCCTTGGCTTCGCTTTTTGCCTCGGGGGCGGCATTCTCGCCTGCGGCCTGGGCTTCGGCGTACATCTTCTCGCCCAGTTTCTGTGCCACCTGCGCCAGCGCCTGCGACTTGGCCTCGATCGCGTCCTTGTTTTCGGACTTGAGCACTTCCTCGGTTTCCTTGATCGCCGCCTCGATTTTTTCCTTCTCGCCCGCGTCCAGCTTGTCGCCGTACTCGGTAAGCGATTTCTTCACCGAGTGCACCAGCGCCTCGCATTGATTGCGCACGTTCACCAGCTCCAGAGCCTTTTTGTCCTCTTCTGCGTGTGCCTCGGCGTCCTTGACCATTTTCTGGATTTCGTCCTCGTTCAGGCCGCTCGAAGCCTGAATCTTGATCTTGTTCTCCTTGCCGGTCGCCTTGTCCTTCGCCGACACGTGCAGAATGCCGTTGGCGTCGATGTCGAACGCGACCTCGATCTGCGGCAGGCCGCGCGGCGCCGGCGGGATGTCGGCGAGGTTGAACTGACCCAGGCTCTTGTTCCCCGAAGCAATGTCGCGCTCGCCCTGCAGCACGTGTATCGTGACCGCAGTCTGGTTGTCGTCCGCGGTGGAAAACACCTGCTGCGCCTTGGTCGGGATGGTGGTGTTCTTCTGAATCAGCTTGGTTATCACCCCACCGAGCGTCTCGATGCCCAGAGACAGCGGCGTGACGTCGAGCAGCAGCACGTCCTTGCGATCTCCGGAGAGCACCGATGCCTGGATCGCCGCCCCCGCCGCCACCGCCTCGTCCGGATTGACGTCCTTGCGCGGTTCCCTGCCGAAAATCTCCTTTACCTTGTCCTGCACCTTGGGCATGCGCGTCATTCCGCCCACCAGGATCACGTCGCTGATGTCGCTAACCTTGACGCCGGAATCCTTGATCGCGGTCATGCACGGGGCCACGGTCTGCTGGATCAGTTCGTCCACCAGGCTCTCCAGCTTGGCTCGCGTGAGCTTGATCGACAGGTGCTTGGGTCCGCTCGCGTCGGCCGTGATATAGGCGAGGTTGATCTCGGTCTGCTGCGAGGACGAAAGCTCGATCTTGCCTTTCTCCGCGGCTTCCTTCAGGCGCTGCAGTGCGAGCACGTCCTTTCTCAGATCTATGCCCTGGTCGCGCTTGAACTCGTCACACAGGTAATCCATGATGCGCTGGTCGAAGTCCTCGCCGCCGAGGAAAGTGTCGCCGTTGGTGGAGAGCACCTCGAACTGCTTTTCACCTTCGACGTCGGCGATCTCGATGATGGAGATGTCGAACGTTCCGCCGCCCAGGTCGTATACCGCAATCTTGCGGTCGCCGCCCTGCTTGTCCACGCCGAAAGCGAGCGCCGCCGCGGTCGGTTCGTTGATGATGCGCTTGACTTCCAGACCGGCGATCCGGCCCGCGTCTTTGGTGGCCTGGCGCTGGCTGTCGTTGAAATAGGCCGGGACGGTGATCACCGCCTCGGTCACTGGTTCGCCGAGGTAGTCCTCCGCGGTTTTTTTCATTTTCAGCAGCACCTGGGCGGAGACCTCCTGCGGCGCGATGCGCTTGCCGCGCACCTCGACCCAGGCGTCGCCGTTGTCGTGCTTGACGATCTTGTAGGGCATGAGGTCGAGGTCCTTTTGCACCTCTTTTTCCTCGAAGCGGCGGCCGATCAGGCGCTTGACCGCATACAGCGTGTTCTTGGCGTTGGTGACGGCCTGGCGCTTGGCCGAAGCGCCGCACAGAATCTCGCCGTCCTCCTGGTAGGCGACGATGGACGGCGTGGTGCGCGCGCCCTCGGAATTCTCGATGATCTTGGTTTGCCCGCCTTCTATGATGGCGACGCAGGAATTGGTCGTTCCCAGGTCGATGCCGATGATCTTAGCCATAATTTGTTCCTCGATGAGTGAGATAAGCCTGACTGGAATGTGGGGTCAATTAGCTGCTCTTCAAGCGTCCTTCGGCTTGGAAACCGTTACCAGGGCCGGACGGATGACGCGTTCGTGCAGCAGGTAGCCTTTTTGCATCACGTCCACCACCTGATTGGGTTCGCCCGGGTGCTCCACCATGGTCATGGCCTGGTGCTTATGCGGGTCAAATTTCTCATTGACCGGATTGATTTCCTTGAGACTGGCCTTTTCGAACACCGCATTGAGCTGCTTCAGGGTCAGTTCCACGCCGCTTTTCAGGCTCTCCAGCGTGATATTTTCAATCGCCAGCGCGGCTTCCAGGCTGTCGCGCACCGGCAGCAGCGCTTCGGCCAGGTTCTCCACCCCGTATTTGTGCGCGCTGGCGATGTCGGCCTGGGCGCGCTTGCGCAGGTTTTCGGTTTCGGCCTTGGCGCGCAGCCAGGATTCCAGATGCTCCTGGGCCTTTTGCTCGGCCAGGTGCAGCTGCTCCTCCACGCTGGGCGCAGCCTCTTCCTTTACGCCGGCATCGGCATCGCTACCCGGCGCCCCTGCCAGCTTGTCTGCAGCGGTTTGGGCATCGTCAGGTCCTTGATCTGCCATTACTTCCCTCCAGTATTCCAATAACCTTTGGGGAGATGGGGGCAAAGCTATGCATTTCAAGTGCGGCAGGCGGCAGGCGCGCTGGTCGCTGGTACTTGGAGGCTATTTCAGAATTACCGAAATGGCACCGGACTCAGGGGAGTATGAGGGAGGTCCCCCGAGGTGACTTTCCCCTCTCCCGTCTCCCGTCGAGCGGGACCGAGGAAGCGGGACCGAGGAAGGGGGATCGAGACCTTCGGGGCGTATCCCCTCGTTTAGAAATGAGTTCTTAGCGCAGAACTTAGGCCGGTGCGCCCAGTGTCAGGGCGCGTGCGCGCGATCGCCCGAGCTCCTCCGCGTCCGGGACGGGCGCACCCCAGTCACCCGCATGTTCAAGGGCGATTTGCGCCAGCGCACGGATCCAGGCGTCGCTTTCGTTGAGGCAGGGGATGGCATGGAATTCCTTGCCGCCCGCCTGGATGAAGTCGGCCTTCCCCTCCATGCCGATTTCTTCCAGCGTTTCCAGGCAGTCGGCGACGAAGCCCGGGCAGATCACGTCGACGCGGCGCATGCCCTGCTTGCCCCATTGCGCCAGCGTCGCCGCAGTATAGGGCTGGAGCCACTCGGCGCGGCCGAAGCGCGACTGGAAGCTCAGCTGGTATTGCTCCGGTGCCAGCACCAGCGCCTCGGCCAGCAGGCGCGCAGTCTTCTGGCACTCGCAATGGTACGGGTCGCCGCGCTCCAGGGTATAGCGCGGCAGTCCGTGAAAGCTCATCAGCAGCCTGTCCGGCTTGCCGTGCTGCGCCCAGTACCTGCGCACCCCCTCGGCCAGCGCCGCGATATAGGCGGGGTGATCGTGGAAGTGCTTGACCATGCGCAATTCCGGAATATTGCGCGTGCGCCGGAAGTAATCGGACACCGCGTCGAGCGCGGTCGCCGTGGTACTGGCGGCGTATTGAGGATACAGGGGCAGGACCAGAATGCGCTCGCAGCGCTGCTGTTTCAACCGGGCGAGCACCGAGGCTATCGAGGGCTTGCCATAGCGCATGGCGAAATCCACGACCAGCGCCGGGTGACCCTGCGCGCCCAAATAGCCGCGCAGCAGCTTTGCCTGGCGTTCTGTATGCACTCTGAGGGGTGATCCGTCCTGATCCCATATTTGCGCGTATTTGGCCGCCGATTTGGCCGGACGTACGTTGAGGATGACGCCATTGAGGATCAGCCACCACAGCAGCCGCGGAATCTCGACCACCCTCGGATCGGAGAGAAACTCCTTCAAGTAGCTGCGCACAGCAGCGCGTGTCGGCGCCTCCGGGGTTCCCAGGTTGACCAGCAGGATCGCGGTGCGCGCCGGCGTGCCGTGGGCAAAGGCGGGTTCGGCCAGAAAGGGCATGGGCTGTGGCCGCGGACCGGTCAGTTGCTGGAGAGCGCGCTGGACAGCAGCTTCGCCGTAATATCGACGATGGGAATCACGCGCTCGTAGGCCATCCGCGTCGGGCCGATCACACCTACGGTGCCGACCACCCGTCCATCCACGGTATAGGGGGCGGTGACTACGCTGCATTCGTCCAGCACCGATGCGCCGGATTCCCCGCCGATGAATATCTGCACCCCCTCCGCGCGCGAGCTCATGTCGAGGATTTGCACGAACAAGGTCTTTTTGTCGAACAGGTCGAATAGTTCCCGCAGCCGCGACATATTGGAGGCAAGATCGGCTGAATCGAGCAGGTTTTTCTCGCCCGAAATGACGTAATTCTCGGTGTCGTCGTTCAGCGCCTGGTTTCCCGCCTCCAGTGCCGCAGTCATGAGCGAGGTCATGTCGTGGTGCAGTTGCCTCAATTCGTCCTGCACCCGCCGCCGGATTTCGTCGAAGGTGAACCCGGCATAGTTCTGATTGAGAAAATTCGCCGCCATCGTGAGTTGTGCCGGCGTATAGGTTCTATCCGTAAACAGGATGCGGTTCTGCACGTCCCCGTCCGGAGTGACAATGATCAGCAGAATGCGTTTTTCCGAAAGCGAGAGAAATTCTATGTGGCGGAAGGCGGCGCTTTTGCGCCTCGGGGAGGCCACGACGCCGGCAAAATGGGAAAGCTGGGACAGCAGATGCGAAGCCGAACTGATCAGGCGCTGCGGGTTGTCCGGATTCAGGTTGCCTTCGATCTCCCTGAGTTCAACCTGCTCCAGCGGCTTGATGGTGAGCAGAGTGTCGACAAAAATGCGGTAGCCGCACGGCGTGGGAACGCGTCCGGCCGAGGTGTGGGGGCTGGAGATAAATCCCATTTCTTCCAGATCCGACATGATGTTGCGGATCGTCGCGGGCGACAGGTCCAGTCCGGAATAGCGCGACAGCGCACGTGAGCCGACCGGCTGGCCTTCGGCAATATAGCGTTCTACCAGGGTCTTGAGCAGGATTTGGGCGCGTCGATCAAGCATGTCCGTATTCTAACCAATTTTTGCGCGTCTCCATCAACACGAGGTGGGGGCGATGTGGTCTAATTTCAACGTGATGCAACCCGCGTTCAAAACAGTCGCATTGATCGGCCGCTATAACACTGCCGAAATCGCCGAGTCATTGCTCGGTTTGGCGGACCTGCTGCAGCAGCGCGGATGCACCGTGCTGATAGAGAAGGAGACCGCTGACAATATCGGCAAGAACGGTTTCACCACCGCGGACTATGCACTCATCGGCGAGCGGGCCGATCTTGCCGTGGTGCTTGGCGGCGACGGCAGTGTGCTCTCCGCCGCGCGTAATCTGGCCGTCTATGGCGTGCCCCTGATCGGCGTCAATCAGGGACGCCTGGGGTTCATGACCGACATCGCGTTCTCGAAGATGCGCGAAACGATCATGCTGCTGCTCTCCGGCCAGTACACCATAGGCGAGCGCACCATGCTCGAGGCGCGTGTGCTGCGCGGGGAAAGCGAGATATTCAGCACCCAGGCGCTCAACGATATCGTGGTCAACAAGGGCGCGACCGGCCGCATGATCGAATTTCTGGTGCATATCGATGGCCAGTTCGTCTACGATCTGCGCGCTGACGGCATCATCCTGGCCACCCCGACGGGCTCGACGGCATACGCACTTTCGTCCAACGGGCCGATACTGCAGCCCAATGTGCCCGGTATCGCCGTGGTCCCGGTATGCCCGCATACGCTTTCCAACCGGCCGATCACGGTGAGCGACCGCAACGTGATCGAAATTACCATCAAGCAGCGCTCTGCTGGCGCAAGTCTGCATTTCGACGGCCAGCCCCATTCCGAGCTGGCGGCAGACGACAAGGTCGTCGTGCGCCGCGCGGCGCATTCTATCCTCTTTGTGCATCCGCCCGGCTACAGCTACTACGCCATGCTGCGCGAGAAGCTGCACTGGAGCGAAATGTAAGTATGCTGCGGACGCTGAGTATCCGCGATTTCGTCATCGTCGATTCGCTCGAACTGGAGTTCCACACCGGCTTCACCGTGCTCACCGGCGAAACCGGCGCCGGCAAGTCCATCCTGATCGATGCGCTGGCGCTGACCCTGGGAGAGCGCGGCGACGGGGCCGTGGTGCGCTCCGGTTGCGAACGTGCCGACATCAGCGCCGAATTCGACATTCAGACGCTGCCCGGGCTTGGGCTGTGGCTGCGCGCGGCCGAACTCGAAGGCGACCCCAGTTCCATCCTGCTGCGGCGGGTAGTCGACAAGAGCGGGCGCTCGCGCGCTTTCATCAACGGCCGGCCGGCGACGCTCAGCCAGTTGCGTGACGCGGGCGAATGGCTGGTGGATATCCATGGCCAGCATGCGCACCAGTCTCTGCTCAAAGCCGAGGCGCAGCGAACGCTGCTCGATGCGCACGCCGGTCTCGCGCCGCTCGCCGCCGAAGTCGCGGCGGCATACCGCCACTGGCAGAAGCTGGCGCAGGCGCGCGCCGAATACGAAACGCACGCAGCGCAGCGCAACGCCGAGCGCGAGCAGTTGCAGTGGCAAGCGCAGGAACTGGCGCAACTCGCGTTGCAGCCGGACGAATGGGAAGACGTGCAGGCCGAGCACAGCCGCCTGGCGCATGCGGCGGGCCTGATCGAGGGCGTGCAGGCTGTGCTGGACACTTTGTCCGACGCCGACGCCTCCTGCCTGCCGCTGCTCTCGGGCACAGGCGCGCGGCTGGAGGGCCTGCTTGGCTACGATGTGCGCCTGCGCGAGGCGCTGGAACTGATCCGTTCGGGGGAGGCGCAGGTGCAGGAGGCGGTATATGCCCTGCGTCACTACGCCGACCGCTTGGAGTTGGATCCGCAGCGGCTGGCGGCAGTAGAGGCGCGCATGGAGTCGATTCACGGCAGCGCACGCAGGTTCCGCATCGCGCCGCAGGATCTGCCGGAACACCTGCAGCAACTGCAGGCGCGCCTGGCCGAGCTCGAAATTGCCTCCGATCTGGAGGCTTTGATCAAGCAGGAGCAACAGGCGCGCAAGGCTTACTTCGATCTGGCGGTAAAGCTCGGCGCGGGCAGGAAGAAGGCCGGGGCGAAGCTCGGCAAAGAGGTCACCCAGGCGATGCAGGCGCTGGCCATGGCCGGAGGCAGATTCGAAGTGGGGTTCAAGCCGTACCCTCCGGAGGGCAGTGCGTACGGCGCGGAGCA
>JAENXP010000696.1 GCA_016649475.1 Burkholderiales bacterium
GGTGTAGGAGCTGTATGCATAGCCGTAGGCGAACCAGACGATGGTGAGGCAGAAAGGCAGCAGGAAAAAAGTGATCCCGATCAGCTCCAGCCACGCTTTTTTGCGCAACGTCAGTGTCTCGCGGATCAGATCCACGCGCACGTGCGTATTGTGGATGTAGCCGTAGCCCAGAACCAGCGCGAACAGCGCGGCGTGAAAATGCCACTCGAGTTCCTGCAGCATGGTCGATTCGAACATGCGGCCGAAAACCGACACCAGGAATACCTGGGCGCCATGCAGATTTCCATCGGCGTCCAGCCAATGAATCTTGCGCGCGAAAACATCGATGACCGTAAACGCCACCACCGGCAGGATCAGCCATGATCCGGCGCGCCCCACGCGGTCGACGAATACGCGCAAGCGCTCGCTGAGCCGCAATACCCAGGGTGTCGTTGCGCCGGAGGACGCCGCGTGCGGCGCGTCGCTTGGGGTCTTGCTTGCACCCGCGCTGGTATTTTTCGTGCTCGCCATGTATCGAGTCCTCAGTTGTTCGCCCGGATTATCCACAGCGCCACATCCGGATAGGCCATCACGACGATCAGCGCGGTGAGCTGCAGCAGTACGAACGGAATAATGCCCTTGTAAATGCTCTGGATCTTCACTTCCTTGGGCGCGATCCCCTTCAGGTAGAACAGCGCGAAGCCGAAGGGCGGCGTCAGGAACGAGGTCTGCAGGTTGATCGCCATCATGATGATGAACCAGTAGGTGATCTCATCCTTCGGCACGTGGTCGCCGAAGTCTAGCCCGGCGACCAGCGGCGCGAATACCGGCAGCACGATCAATGTGATCTCGATCCAGTCAAGGAAGAAGCCGAGCACGAAGGTGATCGCCATGATCAGGATCAGGAAACCCCAGTCCGACAGGGCCGCACTCTTGATCAGCTCCTCGACCAGGTCGTCGCCGCCGAGCGAGCGATAGACATAGGCAAAGCAGGTCGCGCTGATGATGATGAAGAAAATCATCGCGACGGTGCGCGCCGCGGTGTGGCAGACGCCCTGCAATACCGTGAATTTGAGCCGCCCGTTGAACTGCGCCAGCAGCATGGCGCCGAAAGCGCCGACCGCGCCGGCCTCGCTCGGCGTCGCCCAGCCGAACAGGATGGAGCCCTTGATCATGCCGATCAGGAACACCGGGGGGAAAAACGCGCGGCCGAGCAGGCCCGCCATCTTGCCCTTGGGCACCGTCAGCATCTCGGGCGACAAGGGCGGCGCCATCCCGGGCTTGAGCCAGGCAATTCCGGTCACGTACAGTATGTAGAAGAATGCGAGCGTCAGCCCGGGGACGATCGCGGCGGAGAACACATCCCCTGCGGAGACCGACAACAGGTCCGCCATGATGATCAGCATGATGCTCGGCGGTATCAGGATGCCTAACGTGCCCGAGGCGGCGATCGTGCCGCAGGCGAGACCGTGGTTGTAGCCCTGGCGCAGCATGGTCGGCAGCGCAAGCGCGGTCATCATCGTCACTGAAGCACCGATGATACCGGTCATGGCGGCCAGGATGGTGCCCATGATGGTGACCGCGAGAGCCAGTGCACCGGGCACGCGCTTGAGCAGCACCTGCACGCAGTACAGCAGGTCGTTGGCAATCCCGCTGCGTTCCATCATCACGCCCATGAAGACGAAAGCCGGAATCGCGACCAGCACCAGATTTTCCGCCGCCTGACCCCAGATGCGCGGCATGAAATTGAAGAATTCGATGATCTTGAAGACGCCGAGGAAATAGCCGATCAGGCCGAACAGCATTGCCAGGCCGCCCAGAATGAAGGCGACCGGAAACCCGGTGAACAGCAGGAACGCGAGCGTGAGGAACATGACGATCGGCAGGAACTCCCTGACCGTGTCCAGCAGTTCCACGCGGGCGTCGACGCTCAGGCCGGAGACGTAGGCGTAGCCGGCGCCCAGGACCAGCAGCAGGCCGATGATGACGACGTAGCGATTGAGCAAGCGGCCGCCGATTCTCAGCAACAACTCCATCTCAGCACCTATAGGGTGAGTTCACCAATAAAGGA
>JAENXP010000801.1 GCA_016649475.1 Burkholderiales bacterium
GCCAAGGATGGTTGCACCACGCTCGCGATTGTCGTAGATTGAATACGATGAAACTCGAACTGCAGTCCCGCAACGCTCTGATCGCAGGAGGTTCCCGCGGCATCGGCCGCTCAATAGCGCTCGCGTTCGCCCAGGCCGGTGCGAACGTCAGCATCTGCGCGCGAGGGGAAACTGCGCTGCGCCAGACCGAGTCCGAGCTCAATGCTCTCGGACACAAGGTGCATGCCGCGGTCTGCGACCTCGCCGACGGTGCGGCACTCTGGCGCTGGGTCGACGATGCCGCCATGGCGCTCGGCGGAATTGACGTGCTTGTGAACAATGCCTCCGGCTTTGGCGCGAGCGACAATGAAGACGGCTGGGCCGCGAGCATCAACATAGATCTGCTGGCCTCGGTGCGTGCCTCCCGCGCGGCGCTGCCCCATCTGGAGCGTTCGAAGGGCTCGATCCTGCATATATCTTCGATCGCGGGCCTGATGCCGAGCGTGCGCACCCCGCCCTATGGTGCGGTCAAGGCCGCGTTGATCCAGTACACGAAAACGCAGGCTTCGCAGCTCGCTGGCAAGCACATCCGCGTTAACTGCATCGCGCCCGGCTCGGTCGAATTTCCAGGCGGCATCTGGGAGAAACGCCGGACGGACGATCCGCAGCTTTACAAGGCCGTGCTCGATTCGATCCACTTCGGGCGCCTGGGCACACCGGAGGATATTGCGAAGGTGGCGCTATTCCTGGCAAGCGACGCGGCGGCTTGGGTCACCGGCCAGACCATTGCGGTCGATGGCGGGCAGATGCTCAGCTGAGCATCTGCAGGAAGAAGCTTTACCTGTCGATCGTTATTGGGTTATTCGGTCGGCCACCTGTTCGTTGAGGAAATTGAACTCGAGCTTGGTGCCGACAGGATCGTAGACAAACACCTGGTAGCCGGCGCCTTCGATATTCTGTTCCTCGAACTCGACGCCGAGTTGCTTGAGTTGTTTGCGAAAGTCGCCGGCGCCCGAGGCTTTGAACGCAATGTGATCGACGCTGCCGCTGTGCGTCTCCTTGACTCTGGTGCCCTGCGGAAAGCGCGCACTGACGTGGACGATCGGATCGTCGCCGTCGTACAGCCAGACGCCGCCGAACTTGAAGTCGGGGCGATAGCCCTTTTTTAGTCCGAGCACGTCGCCGTAGAAGCGCTCGATCGCTGGCAGTTCGTTCTCCGAACAGCGAATGTTCAGATGCAGAAATCCCTCGAATTTCATGGTTCTTCCTTCAATGAGTCAGTCGGCGCACAGCCTTGCAGAGAATTGCAGCAAAGGCAGGCTACGCTCAAGCCAGTTTTTCCTCGACTATGGTTACTCAGCCAGCCCCGGGGTCGAAGCGGCGAGCGTATTCGGCCAGCGCCGCGCTGTCGCTCAGGCGCAATTTGCGCATAATGTTCCGCCGATAGACGTCAAACAAGCTGCCGTCCATGCCCAGGGCGCCCGCGATCTGCGGCGACGCCAATCCCTTGGCGATCAGCCGCAGCACCTCCAATTCCTTGGCGCCAAGTGACACGGTCTGGGCATCGATGGCTGCCCTATCCAACCGGCTTGCCGCGGTCGCGTTCCCCAACTCAGGGATGGCAATCGATTCGCCAAAAAAATGCTGATCGAGCGTTGCCGTTATCATGGCGTGCAGCAGCGTATCGGCGGCGTCTCCCTTGGC
>JAENXP010000633.1 GCA_016649475.1 Burkholderiales bacterium
TATTCATACTTGTCATGATTCAGCTCCCAGTAACAATGTGTCGATGCCGTCGCACAGGCAGTGCAGCGTGAGCAGGTGCACTTCCTGGATGCGCGATGTCGTATTCGAGGGTACGCAGATTTGCACGTCTTCGGTGGCCAGCAGGCCGCCGATCGCGCCGCCGCCCCTGCCGGTCAGCGCTATCACCAGCATGTCACGCTCGTGCGCGGCGTGGACCGCGGCGACGACGTTTTTCGAATTGCCGCTGGTGGAGATCGCCAGCAGCACGTCGCCCTCCTGCCCCAGCGCCTGCACCTGCTTGGAGAACACCTGATCGTAATCGTAGTCGTTGGCAATCGCGGTCAGGGTGGAAGTGTCGGTGGTAAGGGCAATGGCCGCCAGCCCCGGGCGCTCGCGCTCGAAACGTCCGAGCAGTTCCGCAGCGAAGTGCTGCGAGTCCGCGGCGGAGCCGCCGTTGCCACAGGCGAGAATCTTGCCGTTGGCGAGCAGGCATTTCACCATCAGTTCGGCGGCCTGCGCTATCGGCGCGGCCAGAAGTTCGGCCGAATTCAGCTTGGTTTGAACGCTGTCGGCAAAATGCCGGCTGACGCGCGCAGTGAGTTCCATCAATGCTCCGCAATGACTACATTTCGGAATGTAGCGCTCATTCTACATTACTCGACATGCGGCCCGGTCCCCAGGGCGAGTGCGGCGTTCCGCTTCCGCGGCACCCAGGCAGGCTCATGCACGCGGAGGCCGACACGCAGCCTGCGATCGAGAGAACAAATCGCCTACTCGCCAAAGGCATTCCTGATCCATTCGATGCGCTCGGCTGCCAACGCGTCCAGCAATACGACATCGAAGCGGCAAGGGCGTTCCGGCTTGCCCGAAAGGTAATGGCGCGCCGCCATCAGTATGCGCTGACGCTTGGCGGCGGTAATGCTCGCCGCGGCCCCGCCGTAGCCGGAGCCGCGCCGCAGCCTGACTTCGACGAATACCAGAACGGGCCCGTCGGACAGTATCAGGTCGATCTCGCCGAGGCGGCAGCTGTAGTTGCGCTCCATCAGGCGCAAGCCGCGGACCTGCAGATAGTCCGCGGCCAGCGCTTCGGCGCGCTTACCGTCCGCATTCGGCGCTCGGGTCATGCGCCGGCATCCGTACGCGGCTGTGCACCGGCCGCGCTTGCCTGATTGGCCGCCGCAACGCACAATCCCATGCCATGAAGCAGCACGGCAAGAGCGGACAGGGCACGCAAGCGGAACAGCGTGGGCATGGGGTGCAAACCTCCGAGGATGCCGGAAAATTATATGTCGTCGCCACGCCGATAGGAAATCTGGGCGATATCAGCGCGCGCGCGCTCGCGGTGCTGGCGCAGGCGGACCTGGTCGCCGCCGAAGACACGCGCACCACCGGACATCTGCTTGCGCACCACGGCATAGCGGCCAAGCTGATCGCTTTGCACGAGCACAACGAAATGCAGCGTGCGGCGGAACTGGTGGCCCGGATCAAGGCGGGCAAGACCATCGCCCTGGTGAGCGATGCCGGCACGCCCGGAATCTCGGACCCGGGAGCGCTGCTGGTGGCGAGGGCAAGGCAGGCGGGGGTCACGGTATGCCCGATACCCGGCGCCAATGCCGCGGTTGCGGCAATGTCGGCGGCCGGGCTCTCCGCACCGCACTTCCTGTTCTACGGATTCCTGCCGGTCAAGTCCGCAGCGCGGCGCGCGGCGCTCGAGGCGCTGCGCGAGCTTCCTTACGCGCTGGTGTTCTATGAGGCGCCGCACCGCGTGACGGAGTGCGTCGACGCGCTCGCCGCGATCCTCGGTGGCGAGCGCGAAATCGTGATTGCGCGCGAGCTGACCAAGTTGTTCGAAGCCATCCACAGCTGCCGGCTGGATCAGGCGGGTGCCTGGCTCGCGGCCGATGCCAACCGGCAGCGCGGGGAGTTCGTGCTGATCGTCTCCGGCGCGCCAGCCGAGGCCAGCGCCGGCCTGCCGGACGAGGCTGAGCGGGTGCTGCGCCTGCTGCTGGCAGAGCTGCCGCTGAAGCAGTCGGTGGCGCTTTGCGCCGCGATCACCGGCGCGCGCAAGAACGAACTCTATGCGCGCGCACTCGAATTGCGCGACTAGGGGTCGGGTTGGGGGTTTCCGGCGACCTACGCCGTCGTCAACGACTGGATGGGCCTGGGCTACTCGCGGCTGATCGTCGGGGCCACGCACAAGGCCAAGCGGCAACAGTTTCAGCTTCCGCGCGGACTGAGCGCCGCGCCCCGATCGCGGCCGCTCAATA
>JAENXP010000392.1 GCA_016649475.1 Burkholderiales bacterium
CCTCATGCTCCCCTAAATCAGGGGCCATTTCGGTAATTCTGAAATGGCCTCTTAGTGTTACCAGCCGTGCGGCAGGGCCTTGGCGATGACGATGCGCCTGGACTCCGTCTTGATGTAGCCGCCCGACTCCAGGTCTTTCAGGATTTTGCTGATCATTTCACGCGAGGCGCCGACGCGGTTGGCCAGATCCTGCTGGGTCGGCCTGTCTTCGATGGCCAGAACGCCGTCGCGCTCGCTTGCGAGTTCGAGCAGCATGCGCGCGACGCGCCCGTAGACGTCCATCAGCGCCAGGCTTTTCACGTTTTCGGTGAGCGCGCGCACGCGGTGGATCAGCTTCCTGATCAGGCTGAGGGCGAAATCGGGGCTGCGGGAAAGGAAATCGCGAAAGTCGTCGCGCGGGATTACGGAAAAGCTCGTCGGCTCGAGGGTCATCACCGAAGCCGACCGTGGCCCTTCGTACAGCGAAATCTCGCCGAAGTACTCGCCCGGCCCTGCTTCGGACAGCACGATCTCCTTGCCATGCTCGTCGCTTACGTAAAACTTGACCCGGCCCGAAAGGATAATGTAGAGGGAATCGCTGCCGTCGCCTTCGGTGACGACCACGGCGTTCCTGGAGAACGAGCGCGTCACGGCGTGGGCCGAAATGGCCTGCAGGTCGCTTTCCGTCAGCTCCGGGAACGGCATGGGGTTGCCGGCATTCACTTGCCACCTTTCGGCCGCGGCGATGTGGCCCTTGCCACAAGCGCAGCTCGCGCAACCACTTCGGCGCGCGCAAGCAATGCGGCGATGCATTCACGTCTTTTCACTTGACCCTCCTTCGATATTCACGAAGCAGTACAAGCGCCAGGATCAGCGGGCCGGGAGCAGGCCACTCTGGTTAAAGTTCAGTATAAGCCAAGAAAACGAAAACAGCGAAACCCATGACCGCCATGTCAAACACGTTTGAATATCGAACGCATTTTGGCATTTCATTACACCACATGCGTCACCGGCGACACCTGCCCGGGAATGGTCATTCGAGCTGCCCGGCTGCGCGCAAGCGCGTCGCTTGCAGGACTGCAGGGACGGTCGCGCCCCACGCCTGCCGCCCGCAGGGCGCTTTGAAGTAGAGATCCGGCTAGGACGGCAAGGTATATTTGCCCCAGTCGCGCCTGCATCCCTGCGAGATCCCGGGCTCTATGGGCTTGCCGGTAAAGAGGGTTTTGAAGGTACCGCCGCCCGCTATCCCTGTGAGCTTACCGGTGCCAACCAGCCAGGTCCATGACGCTTCGCCGGCAGCCGGCACTTCCCACTCGCCCACGGCGGTATCGCCAGCCGCGGTGGCCCACTTGCAGACACCTTTGCCCACGTACTTGCCGGCCATTACACGCCCGTAGCCGACACAATGGGTGGTGGCGTTTTCCCAATCCTTGGTCGTGCTGCTGGAGACCACCCCCCAGCCTTCCAGGCCAAACGCCCGCAATTCGGCGCTCCCTTCGAGCATGGTGAGCCGGGTGTTGGTACACGCCACAAAATCGTAAGAAACATCTGCAGCCCAGGCCGCCGGCGCGAATACCGACATCGCCAATACGGTCATCGAGAATGTACGGCGGACAAGGAAACCAAGGTCCAGAGCTTGCATTTGACCCTCCTATAAGTTGATGCAATTGCCTTACACCAATTGAAGTGTGCGCACGTCCTGGAGCTTTGGAATTCCCTCTTCGATTGTGAATTCGGACGTCCAGCCATTTACGACGCGCATATTCTTGATCACGGCAAATGCTCTCCGCTGGCGGGTCTCTTTCGGCTCCGCAAGAAAGAACGGCTTTCGTGGCTGAAGAGAACTGCCAACGCCTGCGTGACAAAGTTAGCGCAAGCAGTCGCGCCGGCGCCGCGAACTGTTACCGTCAGAAATGTGAAAAATTCACACTCACAGGACACACGGCCAGTACGAAGTCCAAAACCGCGTCGCATAGAGCAGAATCTACGCGTAGTGAATGGCCGGCTTCCGAAGGCCTGCAAGGCAGTCAAGACTCGCACCGGCCACCGGCGCTCGCAGGATGTACTTCGACAAACGGCTATGCACGGATTTAAAGCAGACCAGACCGACGCGCCTGGTGCGCGTCCGGAGCAGCCCCTGCGGTTCGCTATGGGTCAGCGTTCAGTCTTGCCAAACATTACCGCAGCAGCTTCCCGGAATCGCCATGCCTGACATGGGAAACGATCCCGGAAAAACATCCCGCTATTGCGCGCGATTTGTCAGCGCGGCGATGCGTGCTTCAATCGGCGGATGCGTCGAGAACAGCGCCATGAATCCACCCTTGTCGGTGATGCCGCTCGCCGCCATGGACTGCGGCAGCGCGCCGGGCTCGAGTCCGCCCAGGCGCGAAAGCGCCTTGACCATCGGCGTGGGCGTACCCAGCAAATGCGCGGAGGCGGCATCGGCGCGAAATTCGCGGCGGCGCGAGAACCAGGCCACGATCATGGAAGCGAGTATGCCCAGCAGGATCTGGCAAACGAAGGAGGTGATGTAGTAGCCCATACCCACGCCGCGTTCGGTCTTGAAAACGACCTTGTCGACGAAGAAACCGATGACGCGCGACAGGAATATCACGAAGGTATTCACCACGCCCTGAATCAGCGCAAGTGTGATCATGTCGCCGTTGGACACATGGCCGATCTCATGCCCGAGCACCGCCTCGACTTCCTCACGACTCATCGATTGCAGCAAGCCCGTGGACACCGCGACCAGCGCGCTGTTCTTGAACGCCCCGGTGGCAAAGGCATTGGGCGCGCCTTCGTAGACCGCCACCTCGGGATGACCGATGCCGGCTTTGTCCGCAAGCTTGTGCACCGTCTGCACCAACCAGTATTCGGTGGAATTTTCCGAGCCGTCGATGACGCGCGCGCCGGTGGACCATTTCGCCATGCGTTTGGAAATCAGCAGCGAGAAAATGGAACCACCGAAGCCCACCACCAGCGAGAACCCGAGCAATGTCTGGTAATCGATGCCGTTTGCCGTCAGGAAGCGGTCCAGGCCGAGCACCGAGAGGACGATAGACAGCACCAACATCACCGCGATGTTGGTTACCAGGAACAAGGCAATACGTTTCATATGGCAACCTTTTCTTTAAATGGCGGAACGCGCAGACGCATTTTAACGGCCTCAGATGCCGTTCATTTTGCCCGCTTTTGACCACGCTCCCGGCAAAAGAGTTCCCTAGATCTGTAGGGGTCGGGTTGGGTCGATTACTCATCGACACCGCCCCCGCAGCCGCGCCGGTCGGCAGCGGCGCAACTAGCCTGTTCGTGGGCCTGGCTGCGGGCCCTGCTGCGGGCCCTGTTGCCAGAATACCTGCGAACGTCCATTATCGTTGCCGTGCGCATGCCTACCGCTCCGAAGTTCGAGTTCGCTCTCTACCACGACCCGCTGAAGGCGTGCAGTAAGCTCATGGACCCGGGCAGGCTGACGGTCGCTGCGATCTACGGCATCCGAGGCGAAACGGGAGCGCGACCTTGCGAGCGGACGCAGGCGTGAACCAGTCCGGTCCGGCGCTAGTGACAGTCAACGGGCGGAGCTACCGCTTCCCGGCGGCGCCGCTGGTGCTCGTGTGCATCGACGGCTCCGAACCCGGCTACATCGAACGCGCCGCCGAGGCCGGCCTCGCGCCCTGCCTCGCCCGCATACTGGCCGA
>JAENXP010000826.1 GCA_016649475.1 Burkholderiales bacterium
ACGCACCCGAACACCGAGAACCGTATCGCCGAGCTGGAGGCAATGGCGCGCGAAACGGGCCAGACCATAGACCCTCGCGGTGCCGCGGCGCCTCGCGACGAGGGACCGTGGTCAGGGCAGGCGCCGTCCTCGCGCGACGCTTCCGGCGGTCCGTGGAGCTGAGGCAAGGTGACCAAGCCCGAGGAGCGATCCACTCATAAATCCAGACGCGAGCCGTCACGCGACGGCAAACCGGCGGCTGTCGCCAGCGCGGCGCCGGCGGGATTGCCGGCGCGCGAGGCGGCAGTACGGTTGCTGACGGCCGTACTGGGAGATCGGCATTCGTTCGATGCGGCGGTGGCAAAGGAGTTCCGCGCCAGTACGCTGGAGCCGCGTGACCGCGGACTGGCCCGGCTCATCGCCGCGACGGTGGTGCGCCGCCTGGGCGAACTGGAAGCGGTGCTCAACAGCTACCTCGAGAAGCCATTGCCCAAGCAGAAGGGTGCGTTGTGGCCGATCCTGCTCTCCGGCGCCGCACAGCTCCTGTTCCTGGAGACGCCGCCACACGCCGCCGTCGGCCTCGCCGTCGATCAAGCACGCCGCGATCGGCATGCGGGGCGTTACGACAAGCTGGTCAACGCGCTTCTGCGACGCGTGTCGCGCGAGGGTGCCGCGGCGCTGCGGAGCCACGACGCTGTCGCGCTCAACGTGCCCGCGTGGATATTGCAGCGCTGGATAAACGTTTATGGCGATGAAACTGCGCGACGCATCGCGACCGCGTCGCTCAACGAGGCGCCGCTCGACATTACGGTCAAAAGTTCTCCGGGTGCATGGGCCGAACGCTTGGGCGGAAAGGTGTTGCCCACTGAATCGGTGCGCCTTGAAGCTGGCGGTCGCATCGAGGACCTGCCTGGATATGGCGACGGCGCCTGGTGGGTTCAGGATACGGCCGCGTCGCTGCCGGCATGGTTGCTCGGTTCGGTTGCCGGCAAGTCCGTCGCCGATCTGTGTGCTGCCCCGGGTGGCAAGACCGCGCAATTGGCGCTGGCGGGTGCCGACGTCACCGCGGTCGATCTGTCTGGCGCCCGATTGCAGCGCCTGCGCGATAATCTGGCGCGACTGAACCTCAAGGCGCAGGTCGTCGAAGCCGACGTCGGGACGTGGGATCCGGGGCGTACGTTTGACGCGCTGCTGCTCGACGTGCCGTGCACCTCAACCGGCACGATCCGCCGGCATCCCGATATCTTGCGGCTGAAACGCGCCGAAGACGTCGTCGCACTCGCCGACGTGCAGTCGCGTCTATTGGACAACGCCGCCCGCCTCGTGGCGCCGGGTGGTGTGCTCGTTTACTGCACGTGTTCTCTCGAACCCGAGGAAGGCGTGCAGCAAGTGGAGCGGTTCCTGGGTAGCAACCCCTGGTTCGCGCGGGCGCCGATTGCGGCGGGCGAGCACGGGATCGATGCGGATTGGCTGACGCCCGAGGGCGACCTGCGCACGCTGCCCTATCATCTTGCGGCCGAATCGCCCGGGCTGTCAGGGATGGACGGCTTTTACGCCGCGCGGCTCGTCCGCCGCGACTGATTCACAGTTCAGCCGGCGCTGCGCACAGGCGCGCGCGCCCCCCGCCTTGTCTTGGC
>JAENXP010000315.1 GCA_016649475.1 Burkholderiales bacterium
GCGTACACCACCAGCGTCAGTTTTCCCGACAGATTGTCGACGATGGCGACTTCCTCTGACAGCATCAGCAATATGTCGGGCGTACCCAGCGCATCCGGCGGCGCCGATTGCGCGAGGCGCGGCTCGATGTAGCGCACCGTGTCGTAGCCGAAGCAGCCGACCAGCCCACCGCAGAAACGCGGCAGCCCGGGCAGGGCCGCCACCTTGAAGCGCTTGAGATAGCTGTTGATGAACGCGAGCGGATCGCCTGTTTCGGCGCGCTCGGCAACGCGGTTGCCCGACAGCACCAGCACCGTTTCGCCCTGGACGTTGATGCGCGTGGACGAGGCGAGACCGATGAAGGAGTAGCGGCCGAAGCGCTCGCCGCCCTGCACCGACTCGAGCAGGTATGAATAGGGCTTGTTGGCCAGCTTGAGGTAGATCGACAGCGGTGTGTCGAGATCGGCGAAGGTTTCGAGCACCACGGGAATGCGGTTGAAACCCTGCGCGGCGAGACGCTTGAATTCGACTTCAGTCATGACAGCTCCAAAAACGATCCGGTAGAACAACTGCGCGAAACGGGTGGGCGCGAAAATGGCAGCGCCCGCTATATGGGCCTAGGACCGCCAGCAGCGCCAGCTTTCCCAGGCGAACCGCGCCCATTTCCCGGATGTTGCGAGTATCACGACCGCGCTCTTAGTAGGATGTTTGCTGCTTCTGACAGGGATTCAACTATAGCATCACAGTCCAGATCATGCACGTTCCCGCCCTCGCGGTAGCCATAGGAAACGCACATCACGGGGCAGCCGGCGGCGCGCGCAGCGAGCGCGTCGTTGGCCGAATCGCCGATCAGCAGCGCCGCGGCCGGCGCGAGCGCGAACTCGGTGCAAATGTGCGCAAGCTGCATCGGGTCGGGCTTCTTGCGCGCCAGCGTGTCGCCGCTCACCACCAGTTCGAAATACGCCGCCAGGCCCATGTGTTCAAGCAGCGGAACGGTGTAGCGCGCCGCCTTGTTGGTCACGCAGGCGAGGCGCAGGCGCATGGAGCGCATGCGCTCCAACCCCTCGAGCACGCCCGGATAGATGGCCGTGTGCCGTCCGGATTCTTCGAAATAGAAATCCTGGAACAAAGCCAGCGCCTCTGCCTGCACCACCTCGGCGCGCGCCTGGAACTCACGCCCGTGCAGGCAGCGTTCGACCAGCTTGGGTATGCCCTTGCCGATGAAACTGCGGATTTCTTCCGGGCTGCGCGGCGGCAGGTCCAGCGCGGCGAGCATGCGCTCGGCGGCGGCGGCGATGTCGGGCAGGGTGTCGAGCAGGGTGCCGTCCAGATCGATCATCACGGCAGCGATGCCGCGCAGGGACGGCGCCTCCAAACTAGACTGCCTTGATGGCCGCGCGCATCGCGGCGATGGTCGCCTTGTAGTCCTTGGCGCCGAAAATGGCGGAACCGGCGACGAAGGTATCGGCACCGGCGCGCGCGATTTCGGCGATGTTGTCCGCCTTGACGCCGCCGTCGACCTCGAGCACGATTTCGCGCCCGCTCTGCTCTATGCGGCGGCGGACTTCGGCCAGCTTGACGAGCGCGTGCGCAATGAATTTCTGTCCGCCGAAGCCGGGATTCACCGACATGATCAGCACCAGGTCCAGGCGGTGGAGCACGTGATCGAGATAATCCAGCGGCGTCCCCGGGTTGAACACCAGCCCGGCTTTGCAGCCGTGCTCGTGGATCAGGCCGATGGTGCGGTCGATGTGCTCGCTCGCCTCCGGATGAAAACTGATGATGTCGGCGCCGGCCTTGGCGAAATCGGGAATGATGCGGTCCACCGGCTTCACCATCAGATGCACGTCGATGGGCGCCTTGGTGAGCGGTCGGATCGCCTCGCATACCAGCGGGCCTATGGTCAGGTTGGGCACGTAATGGTTGTCCATCACGTCGAAATGGATCCAGTCAGCGCCGGCGGCGATGACCGCCGTCACCTCCTCGCCCAGGCGGGCGAAGTCGGCGGAAAGCAGGCTGGGTGCGATGCGATAGGCAGGCATGGGGCTGTTCGGTTTCCGTCTGTGCTTGCGCGCATTTTACACTGCGCCCGCCGCCACTGCCGCCGCCGTGTAAAATGCGGCCATGGCAACCTCCAAGAAATACGACATCAGCGTCTCCACCGAGACCCAGTACATCGCCGATCAGTCGGACGAAGCGAAGAACCGGTTCGTCTTCTCCTACACCGTCACCATCCGCAACAGCGGCATCTTGCCGGCGCAGCTGATCAGCCGCCACTGGATCATCACCGATTCGCACAACGAGGTGCAGGAAGTGCGCGGTCTGGGCGTGGTCGGGGCGCAGCCGCTGCTCAAGCCGGGCGAGCATTTCGAATACACCAGCGGCACCGCCCTCGCTACGCCGGTCGGCACCATGAGCGGCAGCTACCAGATGGTCGCTGAGGACGGCACGCAATTCGACGCACGGATACCGGAATTCACGCTGTCGGTCCCGCGCGTGCTGCACTAAGGTCTGTTGCGGGAGCGAGCTTGCTCGCGAATTCCAGCATTCGCGAGCAAGCTCGCTCCCACGAAGGCACTGCGCCTACTTGGCATCGCATTCGCGAGTTCCCCAAGGGGATTTTCCCCTCGAGGGGGATCGAGGCCTTCGGGGCACAAGCTCGCTCCCACCAAGGCGCTGCGCCTACTTGGCATCGCTGCCGTCGTCCTTCTTGTCCGCGCGCGGCAAGGTCCACCAGACGATGAACGCCAGCAGTCCCAGCGCGATACCTGCTTCGAGCAAGAAAATCCACATGCCTTGTTATACTCCCTGCGCCATGTCTCGCATCATAAACCTGTGGCGCCCGCTCGGAGCGGCAGCGCTGCTTGCACTCCTCGCGGCTTGCGCCGTTCAGCCGCCGGCTCCCCCGGCTGCGGCACAGGCCTGCCCGGCAGTGGTCCCCTGCCCGCCCGCACCGCCTTGTCCGGTATGCCCCGGCGTCACACCGGAGTTGCCCAAGGCAAAAACCCTGGAATTGGTGAGCTGGTCCGAGGTCGCGGGCTGGACCGAAGACGATCCGCGCGCGGCGTGGCAGGCCTTCCTGCGCAGCTGCACCAAGCTCCAAGCACAAGCCGCATGGCGTGAGAGTTGCGCCCGGGCCGAGCAGCTACCCGCAGCGGCCTCGGTGCGCGAATTCTTCGAGGCCGGATTCCTGCCCTATCGCGTGGCCAAGGCCGACGGCAGCGTGCAGGGCCTCGCCACCGGCTACTACGAGCCGCTGCTCCGCGGCAGCCGCAGCAAAGGGGGGGCGTACCGCTATCCGCTTTACGCCGCGCCCGCGGATCTGCTGATCGTCGATCTAGCCGAGATCAACCCCGAGCTGAAACACCTGCGCCTGCGCGGGCGCCTGGAGGGCCGGCGCGTGGTGCCGTATTACCCGCGCGCCGAAATCGAGCGCGGTCTGCCCGCCCTCGCGGGCAAGGAACTGCTCTGGGTGGACGACCCGGTGGACCTGTTCTTTCTGCAGATCCAGGGTTCGGGTCGCGTGCGCCTGCCCACAGGGGAGCTGGTGCGCGTGGGCTACGCCGACCAGAACGGGCAGCCGTATAAATCGATAGGACGCTATCTGGTCGCGCAGGGCGAATTGAAGCTGGAACAGGCATCGATGCAGGGGATCAAGGCCTGGGGCGCGGCCAACCCGGAGAAGTTGGATGCGCTGCTCAACCAGAACCCGAGCTATGTTTTTTTCCGCGAACTGCCCCAGCACGGCGCGAGCCGGGATGCCGCTGACACTGGTCCCGTGGGCGCACTGGGCGTGGCACTCACGCCGGAGCGCTCGATCGCCGTCGATGCACGCCTTATTCCGCTGGGGGCGCCGGTGTTTCTCGCCACCACCTGGCCCGGCAGCGAACAGTCGCTAGCGCGCCTGGTAATAGCGCAGGACACCGGCGGCGCGATCCGCGGCGCAGTACGCGCCGATTATTTCTGGGGTTTCGGCGAGGCCGCGGGCGCACTCGCGGGACGCATGCGCCAAAGCGCCAGGATGTGGGTGCTGCTGCCGCGGGATTACCCGGTTCAGCAATAAGAAACCGTAGCAAAAGACATTTTGTTACGGGCCAACCCAGTGGAGCACGAGGAGAATCTTCCCCTCGTTTTGTTGGCGCAGTACGCGCCCGCTACTTCTTTTCGTTCTGTGCCAGCATCTGTTCCAGCTTGTCCGCGGCAATCGCCCCGGGGACGCGCTCCCCGTTCGCAAAAAAGAGGGTAGGCGTGCCGCTGATGCGGTAC
>JAENXP010000131.1 GCA_016649475.1 Burkholderiales bacterium
CCGGCATATTATTGCTTGGTCGAACCTGCGCGAATTTGCGCCAGATCAAGCGCGGCGAATCGCGCACCGCCGGATTAGCATCGAAGCCGCGCGAGTTTGAGCTAGATCAATCGCAGCGCCTGGTGCGCGCGCCCTCGACGATCCATTAGTGACCAGTTGCAGCCGCGCCCTGCGCGCGTTTGCAGCGCGGTTGAGCAATCGGCGGATAGCCTGTACTCTGGGCCGTCCTGGCCCCGATACTCGGCTCTGTGCCTCTTTTTATCGGAGCCAGCCGAACAATCAAGCGCGGAGACTGAAATGGAACCCTTGCATCTCGGATTGTTGCTTTGTGCAACCGCACTGGGCGGGCGTGCCACGCCGCCCGGCCGTCCCGGCGCAGCGGCGCTGGGCGAGCTTGCGCCGACGGGGAAGCTGCGCTTCGGCGTCGTCACCGCGCCGGCGCGGACATCGTTCTTTGTCGTGCAAGACGCGCAAGGTGAACCGAGCGGGGTCCCCGCCGACCTCGCACGGGAGCTTGCGCGCGAGGCCGGCATCCCGATCGAATTCCTGGTCGCGCCGAATTCCGGAATAGTGACCGACGCGCTGAGCTCAGGCGCGATCGACGCCTCCTTCATGCCGGTGGACGAGGAGCGCAGCAAGAAAGTGGATTTCGGTCCGGTGTATTTCGTATTCGAGAACACCTATCTGGTGCGCGCGGGTTCCGACATCCGGACCATCGCCGAGGTCGACCGCCCCGGCGTTCGCGTCATCGGCATCGCCGGCACCACGACCATACGCACCTCCGCCAGCTTGCTCACGAAAACGAAGATCGCGCCCGTCACCGCGGTAGGCGAGGCATTGGAAATGCTGGTCGCCGGCCAGGCGGACGCGTTTGCGCTCACGCGCGATTCGCTCACCCCGCTGGCCACGCGCGTGCCCGGCGCGCGCATTCTCGACGGCGCGTTCCATCGAACCGGAATCGGCATCGCCGTGCCGAAAAACCGGCCGCTTGCACTCGCCTATGTGAGCGCGTTCCTGGAATACGCCAAGGCCTCGGGCATGGTGCGCAGGACTTTCGACGCCGCGGGCCAGACGGACCTCGCGGTCGCGCCGGCTGCCGCCGCTTGATCGGCGCTGCCGCACTTGACGCAGGTCGATCCGCGATTCACCATGGGTGCGGGTCCGTTGCCGCCTTCGGGAGAAGATCATGACCTTTTTCGAATCGATCAAGACTTGCTTTTCCAAGTACGCCAGCTTTGACGGACGCGCGTCGCGATCCGAGTTGTGGTGGTGGGTACTTTTCGTGTTCCTGGTCTCCGCCGCCGCTTCCATGCTCGGCAACCTTGTGTCGGGCCTGTTTTCCCTGGCGGTGTTGTTGCCGAATATAGCGGTCGCGGCGCGGCGGCTTCATGACACCGATCGCAGCGGATGGCTGCAGTTGGTGGTGCTGATTCCGCTGATCGGCTGGGTCCTGATGATTTATTGGTGCGTGCAGGCAGGCAAGGAACCCAATCGTTTCGGGCCGCCCGCGAGTACCACGGCGCCCGCGGGTTGATCCGGCCTTAGTCGCGCCGCCGGGTCGAGGCACAGGCGCGTCTGGCCTGAAACCGGGGAAGCAGAAGTGAAAACGAACCGCATGAAGGAAAAGCTGCGCGCCGGCGAACCGGTATTCGGCGTGTCGGTGATGATTCCCTCGCCGCAGATCGTGGAGATGATCGGCGCCGCCGGCTTCGACTGGGTGCTGCTCGATTGCGAGCACGGCACGCTCACGCTCGAGAGCGTGGAACTGATGGCGATGGCGGCCGAGGCCTGCGGCATCACCGCGATCGCACGACCGATGAGCAGTAGCGCCGGACACATACTGCAGGTGCTCGATCGCGGCGTGATGGGCGTGCAGGTGCCGCACGTCAATACGGCGGCAGAAGCGCGCGAGGTGATCGCCGCGGTGAAATTCCATCCTGCCGGACGCCGCGGCCTCGCCGCCGGCACCCGCGCGGCCAGCTACGACGCTCAGGGCACGCTTGCCGATTACGTGATGGCCGCCAACGAGGCCACGCTGATCGCTATCCAGCTGGAAGACCAGGCGGGGATCGAACATATCGACGAGCTGCTGCAGGTGGAGGGCATCGACGTTTTTTTCATCGGGCCTTCCGACCTGTCGCAATCGATGGGCCATCCGGGCAACCCCAAAGCGCCCGCGGTCGCGCAGGCCATCGACGCGAGCTTGCGCAAAATGGTGGCGGCCGGCCGCACGCCGGGCATGCCGGCCGCCGCGGAAAATGTTCGCGCAGTCCTCGACCAGGGCGTGCGCTACATCTACACCCACCTGCCGCGCCTGCTGGCCGGCAGCGCCAGGGACTATTTGGCCAGGGCGCGAGCACGGACTTAGGCACGGGCGAGGCCCAGCCCATCGCGCAAAAGGGGCGCCCCGGGTTGAAGGGCACTTTGCGCATCGAGGCGCGGCCGTGGAACTGAACCTTCCTTCGAACCGAAGGCGCCGCTGCGCGAGGCCGTTCTAGCGCGCGCCGCCTTCGCGCAGCGCCCTCACCCTGGCCGCAAGCGCTACCGCGTACGAGTCGGTCATACCCGAGACGAAATCGGTGATCGCAAGCACGCGGGCGTAGAGTTCACTTGCCGGCCTGCCGTCGGCCCGGAGGAACTGCCCCGGGAGAAACTCCAGGATCGCGCGGGCCGGCGGCGGGGGTGAACCATCGGCCGCAGCCTCGACCGCGCCCACAAACGCCTGCAGCAGCTCGCCCAGGATCGCCGCGCCCGGACTTTGCAGATTCAACACCACCGCCGAGTGGTAGACGCGCTCGCGCGCGAGAGTGCGAAACGCCTCCAGCGCTTGCGCGTGCGGTATCACCGCGATGAGCTCCTCGTCGAACGCGCCTGCGAGCATCGCCTCTACGCGCGCGGCAAAAGCCTCGGCCGCCTCCGCCACCAGCGCATCGATGGTGCGCGCGCGCAGGTATTCCACACGCTTCTCGTCGGTCAGGATAGCCCCGGCCTTGGTCCACGCCGCCGGGTCACTGACGACGCCGCGATACAGCGGCTCGATTTCCGCATAGCGCATCTCGCCCGCGCGAAAAGCGTCCTCGACGTCGATCACGCAGTAGCTGATGTCGTCCGCCGCCTCCACCAGAAAGGCGAGCGGGTGGCGGCACCAGCAGCGCGCGTCCGCGCGGCGGCGGATGAGTCCGGCCGCCCGCGCCACCGCCTCGAAGCGCTCGCGATCCGCGTGAAAAAAATTGTGCTTTTTCGACGAGATGCCCGCAGGCGGCTGAAACGGCAGGTGCGCCGAGCGCGGGTACTTCGCCACTGCGGCGAGCGTGGCGCAGGTGAGCTGCATGCCGCCCGCATTGTCGGGCATGCCCAGGCGCGCGAGTATCCTGAAAGTCTGCGCATTGCCCTCGAAGCGCTCGAAGTCGGCGCGTTCCTCGGCTGTGAGGCGTGCGAGTACGGCGCGGCCCAGCTCGGAAGTGTTGAACCAGGACTGAATTGCCGACTCCCCGGCATGCCCGAAGGGCGGATTGCCGATGTCGTGGGCGAGACAGGCCGCCGCAACGATGGCGCCGAAGTCGGCGGCCGTGTATCCGGTCGCCGCCATCTCCGGGTGTGCCCGCAGCACGTGGTCGCCGGCGAGCACGCCGAGCGAGCGTCCGACCGAAGCCACCTCGAGGCTGTGCGTCAGGCGCGTGCGCACATAGTCGTTTTTTGCCAGCGGGAACACCTGCGTCTTGTCCTGCATGCGCCGGAACGCCGATGAAAAGACGACGCGGTCGAAGTCGCGCTGAAATTCCGAACGCGGGCCGACCCCGGCCGCGGGCGGGCCGCCCAGACGGTGATGGGACAGAAGCAAGGGCCAGTGCATGCGGTTGGGCGACATGGGCGAACATCTTACCCGAGGCGTATCGGGTAATGGGCCGGGGTCATAGCATCCATTGCGTGACCGTTTCCTTTCCCGCGCTAAAAAAGTTACTCTGACCCCGTTTCCACATCTTGATCGTTAGAACGTAAACTTGGAGCAAGACCTCCGAACCGACGAAGCCCTGATGCTCGCCTACCGGGACGGCGAGGCCAACGCTTTCGAAGTGCTCTACGCGCGCTGGCGCGGCCCGCTGTACCGCTACTTCCTGCGCCAGTGCGGGCATGCGGGCCAGGCGGACGAACTTTTTCAGGATGTATTCATGCGCGTTATCGGCGCTGCTGCCGGCTATGAAGCCACCGCGAAGTTTGCGACCTGGCTGTTTCGCATCGCCCACAACCGCCTCGTCGACCATTGGCGAAAAACGGGACGCGAGCCCGTCGATGCGCTCGCCTCCGCCGGGGACGTGGAGGATTGCGCGTTCGATCCGCCCGGGCCCGAACACGCCACCCCGGAGCGCCGGGCCGAACAAAAAGAACTGGGCGCGGCGCTGATGGCCGCGCTGAACGAGCTGCCCGAAGTGCAGCGCGAGGCCTTTCTGCTCGCCGAAGAAGGCGGCCTCACGCTGGAGGAGATCGCATCCATCGCCGGCGTCGGACGCGAAACCATCAAGAGCCGCCTGCGCTATGCAACGGCCAAGCTGCGCAACAAACTGGAGTCCTGGCGGTGAGCGAAATCGACCCTGAACTTTCCCGCCTCTATCGCGAGGCTTCGAGCGCAGAACCGCCGGCGGCACTGGACGCGGCCATCCTCGCCGCGGCGCGCAAACGGGCCGCCAGGCCGCGCAGCCGCGAGCTATCTTCATGGTGGCGCTGGATGGCGCCGGCCAGCGCCATCGCGACGCTCGCGCTCGGCGTGTCGCTTGCGCTCCTGATCGAGCGCGAGCGCCCCGAGACCATGGACGAGGCCGGCATCCGCCGGACGCAGCCGCAGAACCCGCCGCCTGCACGCGCAACAGAGCCGGCGAAACCAAATGCCGCAGAACGCACGGCACCCGCGGCGGAGGCGAACAAGGAAACGCCCGCGGCCTCCACCCCGGCGCAGGTGCCCGCGCCTCCCGCGGCGCAAGCTTTTCCAGCCGAGCGCCGCGCCAAGGCGATCGCGCCGAGGATGTCCGCACCCGGACCTGCAATGGAGTCCGGCGTTGCCGGTGACGCTGCGACCAGCTCGCTGGGAGCCGCCGCGCCGGCCGCCCCCGCTGCCGCCGGCAGGCTCGCGCCGATGCGGGAGGAGGCGGCACAGCGTTCCCCGGACGCATGGCTGGAAGAGATCGGCCGCCTCAAGCGCGAAGGCCGGGAGCAGGAGGCGGCGCAGCAACTGGCGGAATTCCGCAAGGCCTATCCGGCTCACGCGGTACCGCAGAACCTGCTGTCCAGATGAGATTGCGGCCGGGGCGCAGGATTGCGGCTAGCGGAACAGCCCTTCGCCCGCGCCCTGGAACGGACCGAGCGGGTTGGTGCTCTTCTCGTGGTCGTGGATTGCCGGCTGTCCCCCGGTGAGCTTGTAGACGACAAGGTCGTCGGTGATCAGCACCACGGCGTTGAAGCGCCAGCCGACGATGTCGGTCTTGCGCTGGAAGTTCAGAATGTCGGCGAAGAAGTTGCCGTAGCGCTGGCGCTTGAGCACGCGGTGGTCGACTTCGTAGCCCCGGCAACGGGTTGCCGCCCGCAGGCACTCCTGCACGCCGAGATCGAGCGAAGACGCGTCGATCGACGGATTCGGAATGAAACGCCTGAGCACGTCCGAGTAATTCAGGATGATGACGTTGGGCGTAATTTCCGGATCGACCCGCAACCGCTTCAGGTCCGCCGAGGTCGTCTTATGGATGATGATCTGGTCGAATGCCTGCTGCGCTTCCTCGAAGCTATGCCACGGGCTGTCGGTGACCGCCTCGCCCCGGGGCAGTAGCGCACTGCACGCGGCAGTCGCCGCGACCGCCACTGCCACGAACGTTCGCCGCGCAATCGCCAATGCGGCGCTTGCAGCGCACGAGTAACCTGCCTTCAACCTGTCCATGTTGCGTTCCGTCGGGCGTAACGCCCTGCTCCGGCCTTTCGCCATTTCAGCACACGATAAAATGCTAGCTGATCGGCCGAGGGCAACTGTTGACAACAATCAAATATCCGGAATACGGGCCATCGGCTCGTAAATCGTGTTCCGGATTTTCGCTCGTTCGAGATTCGGTAGCGCCGATGCCGCGGCGGGCAGCGCTGAGCTGCAGAGATGTCCATTTGTTGGCATATGGCCTTCGCCGGCGCGATGCCGAGCGGCCAAACGTGCGAAAATGCCAAGCTTGAAATTCTTTATCGCCGAAACGACATGACCGCAAGCTCGGATGATATCGACGTCGAATTGTCCCTCATATTTGAAGGTCCGCCGAAAGCCGCGCCGACAATGGCGGCGACTACGGAAGCTCAGCGGAAGGAAGTAAACGCGGGCGCCGCCAGGCTGCAGCAGGCCGGCTATTGCATCAATATCGTGCGCCCGGCGACCAAGGTCAAGCCGCTGGCGCCCGGGGCCAAGCATTGCATCCTGTGCGTAGAAGACGATGTGCCCCTGGTGCAAATCCTGGCACGCAAACTCACCCTGGACGGCTATTCAGTACGCACGGCCTCCGATCGCCCGACCATAGTCGCCGAACTGCAGAGGCTGCCGTCTCCCGATCTGGTACTCCTCGATGTGGGACTGCCGGGAATCAGCGGCTTCGACCTCCTGGAAAAGCTGCGCAAGCACCCCAAGCTCGGCTCCGTTCCCGTTATC
>JAENXP010000341.1 GCA_016649475.1 Burkholderiales bacterium
CACCTTGCCCTCCTCGCCCAAGTCGGTGACCAGTGCGTGCTGGCGTCCCGCGTGCTTGAGTGTGGCTACAACGTGCCCCACCTCGGCGTGGACCAGATCGGCATGGAGCAGCACTTCCAGCCGCTCACGCGGCGTCATGATGTCATGCACGCGAACCTCCTGGCGCTTAATGCCTCGCTCCAGGGCGAACTGCACCGGCTTTTCCCCCAATATGTCGTTCGCGGTAATCAAGCCCAGTACCTGCCTCTCATCGTCAGTCACCAGCAGCAAGCGCACGCCGCGCCGGATCATGAATCGGTTGGCGGCGTCCAGCGGAGCCTCAAGGTCGATGGTCGCGGCGGGAATCTGTCTCAGATCGGTCATTACTGCCAGCGCGGGAGAGTCGATGCGCACGCGCTCCGGATCTTCGCCGGGCTGGTGATAGCGCGCGCCGATGTGCAGCGGGTGCGCGCTGAGGGGATGGTATTCGCGCTTCATTTCATGTTCCTTGGCTCAACAGCGCTCAGCCGCGAAATCGACCCATTCATCGCACCGAGCGCAGTGCGGGGTCGTGTCTGCTGTGGATGGAGTCCCGATTCAGATAGCGCGCCAACTCGTTCAGCGCCTGAGCGTAGACCTCGCGCTTGAACTCGATCACGGTTTCCAGCGGAATCCAGTACTCGTGCCAGCGCCACGCGTCGAACTCCGGGTGTTCGCTCGCGCGCAACGACACATCACTGTCGCGTGCTACCAGGCGCAGCAGGAACCAGATCTGTTTCTGACCCCTGTAGCTGCCGCGCCATTCACGCCTGATCCACTGCGCCGGCACTTCGTAACGCAGCCAGTTTCTGGTGCGACCAAGGATCTTGACGTGGTGAGCCTTGAGCCCCACCTCTTCCTCAAGTTCCCGGAACATCGCCTGCTCCGGGGTTTCACCGTGCTTGATTCCGCCTTGCGGAAACTGCCAGGAATGCTCCTTGATGCGTTTGCCCCAGAATACCTCGTTCCTCGCGTTACAGAGAACAATGCCGACGTTCGGGCGATAGCCGTCACGGTCGAGCATGATACATTCACCTTAATATGGTATTTGCGTCATTCTTCCACATTTTACAGCGCAATGAAAGCAGCTCGTCGCAATGCCGTTAGCGTCGCGATCTTCGAGTAAAATATCTTCGCCAAGCCCACGGGAATCCTTATGCGCGTTTCGCAGTTCTTCATCTCCACATTAAGGGAAGCACCGACTGACGCGGAAATCGTCAGCCACCAGCTGATGCTGCGCGCCGGAATCATCCGGCGGCTCGCCGGCGGTATCTACACCTGGATGCCCTTGGGTTTGCGCATCGTGCGCAAGGTCGAGGCCGTCGTGCGCGAGGAGATGAACCGCGCCGGCGCGATCGAGCTGGTGATGCCGGTGGTGCAACCTGCGGAACTGTGGCAGGAATCCGGCCGTTGGGAAAAGTACGGAGCGGAACTGTTGCGATTCAAGGACCGGCATCAGCGCGACTTCCTGATTCAACCGACTTCCGAGGAAGTCATCACCGATCTGGCGCGCAGTGAGCTCAGAAGCTATCGCCAATTGCCGGTGCATTTCTACCAGATCCAGACCAAGTTCCGCGACGAGCGGCGTCCGCGCTTCGGCATCATGCGCGGACGTGAGTTCACGATGAAGGATGGCTATTCGTTTCACGCCGACTACGCCGACCTGCAACGCGAATACGCAAACATGTACGATACCTACACGCGCATTTTCACGCGCCTCGGGCTCAGGTTCCGTGCTGTAGCCGCCGATACCGGCGCCATCGGCGGCACGGGCTCGCACGAGTTTCACGTTTTGGCTGACTCGGGCGAGGATGCCATCGCCTATTGTCCCGAATCGGATTATGCGGCCAACGTCGAACTCGCCGAGGCGCTGGCGCCGCGCATGCCGCGCCCCGCGCCCGCCGCCCCCATGCGCAAGATTCCGACCCCGGGCAAGACCCGCTGCGAGGATGTTGCGGCGCTCTTGGGCGTGCAACTCGCGCAAACGGTCAAGGCAATCGCGGTGATGCACGAAAGCGATTTTATACTGCTGTTGCTGCGGGGCGATCACAGCCTGAACGAGATAAAGGCGCAAAAGCTGCCCGGAATGGATCCCTTCCGCTTTGCCAGCGATGCCGAGGTCGAGCACCACCTGGGATGCAAGCCGGGCTATATCGGTCCGGTCGGCGCGGACGCGGGAATCAAGGTCATTGCCGACCGCGCAGTCGCGGTCATGGCCGACTTCGTCTGCGGCGCCAACGAGGAAGGCTATCACCTCGCCGGCGCCAATTTCGGCCGCGACCTGCCTGAGCCGGCGCTCGTCGCCGATATCCGCGATGTGGTGCCGGGCGACCCGAGTCCGGACGGCGCGGGCACACTCGACATATGCCGCGGCATCGAAGTCGGGCACATTTTTCAATTGCGCACCAAGTACTCCGAAGCGATGAAAGCGGTGTTCCTGGATGAATCGGGCAAGTCGCGTGCATTTGAAATGGGCTGCTACGGCATAGGCGTGACGCGCATAGTCGGTGCCGCCATAGAACAAAACCATGACGCGCGCGGCATCACCTTTCCGCAGCCGATCGCGCCGTTCCAGCTGGCGCTGGTGCCCATCGGCTACCGCAAGAGTGCCCAGGTCAGGGAAGCCTGCGACAGGCTGTATCTCGAGCTTGCCGCAGAAGGCATTGAAGTGCTGCTCGATGACCGCGACGAGCGCCCGGGAGTAATGTTCGCCGACATGGAACTCATCGGCATTCCGCATCGCGTCGTCGTGGGCGAACGCGGTCTGAAAGAGGGCAAACTCGAGTACCAGGGGCGGTCCGAGCAGACGTCGACAGCGATCGCCGCGGGCGAACTGCTCGCGTTCGTCAAAGCGAGGTTATGCGCGCGCTAGCCTGGTTGACAGCATGCCTGGCATTGCTCTGTGCGCATGGCGTGGCCCTGGCCGGGGCGCAGATCTACGAGCCGCTCGCGGCGAGCGTACAGGCCGCTCTGTCGAAGGCGGTGAGTGACAGCGCACCGCTGACCTCAGCGTTCAAATCAAAGCTTGACGAAGTCAACTGGCTCAGCGCGATGTCGCCGCGGCTAAAGAAGCGCATTCGCGACCATGACAGCCGTATAGCGTTCCTGAAATCCGTGCACTACGAGGCCAGCCGCGCCGGCCTCGACCCGCAACTGGTGCTGGGACTGATACAGGTCGAGAGCGGGTTCAAGAAATACACCGTGTCCCGCTCCGGTGCCCGTGGATACATGCAAGTCATGCCGTTCTGGATAAAACTCATCGGCGCAAAGGGCGACAACCTGTTCAACATGCGCAAGAATATCCGCTACGGCTGCACCATCCTGCGCCACTACCTGGACCTGGAAAAAGGCGATCTGTACCGGGCGCTCGGGCGCTATAACGGAAGCCTGGGCCGGCCGCAGTATCCGCGTGCGGTGGAAGCGGCGTGGAAAAACCGGTGGCGCTATGACGGCAAACTCTCCTGACGCAAGCCGGCGCCGGGCTACCGCATGCAGCCCGAACGCGGCACTGCCCTATAATGTCCAGTCCCACCGCTAGTCCGTCGCGTATGCCCGAAATACTGGTCTTGTATTACAGCCACCGCGGAGCCGTCAGAGAGATGGCGCAACTGGTCGCGCGCGGCATTGAACAGGTGCCCGGCGCCGGAGCCCGCCTGCGCACGGTGCCGCAGATCGCGAGCGTGACCACGGTAGCACAGCCGGCCATACCCGATGCCGGCGCGCCCTATTGTGAACTGGCGGACCTGCAGCAGTGCATCGGCCTGGCGCTGGGCAGCCCCACGCGCTTTGGCAACATGGCGGCACCGATGAAGTATTTCTGGGACGGGACCGGCGCGCTCTGGCTGAAAGGCGCGCTCGCGGGAAAACCGGCCGCGGTATTCACTTCCACCAGCAGTCTGCACGGCGGGCAGGAAACGACTTTGCTGTCGATGATGCTGCCGCTCATGCATCATGGAATGATGATCGTCGGCCTGCCCTAC
>JAENXP010000358.1 GCA_016649475.1 Burkholderiales bacterium
GCTCGGTTATCGTCGTCGCGCGGCGGTGTCTCGCCTGTCGTCGACCCGGCCGGACTCTGCCGCGCCAAGGCGTCGGAAGCGTCCCGCGCCGGCGGCGTGCTGGCCTCGGCCTGCATGGCCGGCGCCCTGCCCGGGTCCGACCCGGAACTCCGGTCCTCGTCGCGCTCGCGCGGTGGATCGCCGTCGTAAATCAGGCTGCGGCGGCGCTGCAGATAGGCACCGCGCACATAGGAATAGTAGTCCAGCGCCGCCTCTTCAGCCAGTTGGCTGACGTCGAGCAGGTTGGCGCGGCTATCGATCAGGCCCACCCCGATCAGCGCGTTGCCGGTGGGAACGTCGACCGTGTACCACAGGGGATTGCCGCGCCAGTCGACGGTGAGCCGGCTCAAGCCATCGCGCACGCTGCTCGGCCCCAGGAAGGGCAGCACCAGGTAGGCGCCGCTGCCGACCCCCCAGCGCCCCAGTGTCTGGCCGAAATCCTCGTTGTGCTTGTCCAGCCCCGCGTTGCTGGCGACATCGAAAAGACCCAGGATTCCTACGGTGGTGTTCAGAGCAAAGCGGCCGAAATCGCCCGCGCCGTCGCGAACCTTGCCCTGCAGAACGTTGTTGATGCCGATCCAGATATCGCCCAGGTTGGCGAAGAAATTGGTCACGCCGGTACGCGCGAATGCAGGCAATATCGTCTTGTAGCCGATGGCCAAGGGCTTGATGACGAGCTTGTCCGCACCGTCGTTGAAGCTGAACATGGCCCGGTTGAGTCCTTCGAGCGGATCACGCGGATTGCCGCCGGTCGTGGCGCACCCGCCCAAGCCGCCCAGCAGGGCCAGCACCAGCATTCCAAAAAAACGCCGCGGGATGATCATCGTACTTCTTGCCGGCCTAGAAAAATGAGGGGTACGTCACACCTGCTTCCGGTGTTCACAGATTGTTCCTGGTGTTTGCGGAACAGCCCGTTATTTGTTGTCTTTGTTTCCGTCCGCCGCCTTGCTGAACAGGAACTGGCTGATCAGGTTCTCCAGCACCACTGCGGACTGTGTGATCTTCAGCTTGTCGCCATCCTTCAACTTCACCGGGTCGCCGCCCGCCGTTAGGCCCACATACTGCTCGCCGAGCAGGCCCGCAGTCAGGATTTTCGCGGATGTGTCCTTCGGAAACCCGTAGCGCCTGTCGATCGAGAGGGCGACGCTCGCTTCATATGATTCGGTATCGAAGGTGATGTTCTCGACCCGCCCGACCACCACCCCTGCGCTTTTGACCGGCGCACGCTTCTTCAGGCCGCCAATGTTATCAAAATTCGCCTTCACTAGATACGTTTCCGCAGCGGAGAAGCTCGCGAGATTTCCCACCTTCATCGCCAGGAACAACAGCGCGCCCAAGCCCATGGCTACAAACACGCCCACCCACAGGTCCAGCGCCTTACGCTTCAACATTATTAAGCCCCTCGAAACATGAATGCAGTCAGCATGAAATCCAGCGCAAGTATCGACAGCGACGCGGTCACCACAGTGCGCGTGGTCGCGCCGGATACGCCCTCGGCGGTGGGCGGCGCATCGTAACCCTCGAATACCGCAATCCAGGAAACCGCGATGCCGAACACCACGCTCTTGATTACGCCGTTGAGTATGTCCTCCTGGACGTCCACTGCGGCCTGCATCTGCGACCAGAACGAGCCTTCATCGACCCCGATCAACCTCACGCCGACGAGGTAGCCGCCGAATACGCCCATGCCCGAGAACATCGCCGCCAGCAGCGGCATCGAAATGACACCGGCCCAGAAGCGCGGTGCGATCACCCGCGCTATCGGGTCCACTGCCATCATTTCCATTGCCGCCAGCTGCTCGGTCGCTTTCATCAGTCCGATCTCTGCGGTAATGGCCGAACCGGCCCGGCTGGCAAACAACAGGCCGGCGACCACCGGCCCGAGCTCGCGCACCAGCGACAAGGCCACCAGCACGCCGAGCGCCGAGGACGAGCCGTATCTCTGCAGGGTATCGTAGCCCTGCAGGCCCAGCACCATGCCGACGAACAGGCCGGACACCAGAATGATGATCAGCGACTGCACGCCGGCGAAATAGATCTCGCGCGCAACCAGCGAAAAGCGGCTCAGGCACATGCCTGAATTGCGCAGCGTCAGCAGCAGAAAGCGGCTGGCGAATCCGAGCCGGTTCACCGCGCCGATTGCACGCGCGCCCAGGTTCTCAAGAAAATCGATCACCGCGGTCATCATGCTTCCCGGGCACGCAGGTCGCTCGCGTAGTCTTCGGCCGGATAGTGAAACGGCATGGGACCTCCGTCTCACCATGAACGAACTGGCGCACGAACGGCTTGTCGGAGGCGCGCAGTTCATCGGGAGTCCCCTGGGTAACGATCACGCCCTCTGACATGAAATAGACGTAATCCACGAGTCCCAGCGCCTCGGCCACGTCGTGCGTGACGATGATGGAAGTCGCGCCCAGAGCGTCGTTCAGGCGCCGGATCAGCTGACCGATAACGCCCAGGGAAACAGGGTCCAGTCCGGCGAAGGGTTCGTCGTACATGATCAACATCGGATCGAGCGCGATGGTGCGCGCCAGCGCCACGCGCCGGGCCATCCCGCCCGAAAGCGCCGAGGGCATGAGCTGATGCGCTCCGCGCAGTCCCACCGCCTGCAGCTTCATCAGCACCAGATCGTAGATCATCTCTTGTGGCAAATCCGTGTGCTCGCGCATCTGGAAAGCGACATTGTCGTAGCACGACATGTCCGTGAACAGCGCACCGAACTGGAACAGCATCCCCATCTTGCGCCGCAGCGCGAACCGTTCCTCGTGACTGAGCCGTGCCATCACCTTGCCGTCAACGCGCACCTCGCCCTGGGTGGGTCTCAGCGCGCCGCCGATCAGGCGCAGCAAGGTCGTTTTGCCGCAGCCGGACAGTCCCATGATCGCAACCACCTGGCCGCGGCGGATGTCCAGGCTTACGCCCTTGAGGATCTGGCGGCTGTCGTAGGCGAAGTTGACGTTTTCGACCTCGACCAGATTATCTGTTGCAGGTATCGTCGGCACGGATCGGCGTGAGCTGGATGCTGGGGAGCAAGCATTCTACCAGACCGCTACGTCAGCGCGTTCGGGCGAACCGGGCCGCCGCCCGTGTTCGCCTCGCGGCGCGGGTGCCTCTGTTATAGTGATTCCTTTGCAATCGTGTTTGCTTCCAATGGCGCAATCGGCTGTCCGCTTTGACCAGGTCCGGAAGAACTACGGCCGCCAGGCGGTATTGCAGGGGATCGACTTCGACATCGCGGCGGGAAAGACCTTCGGCCTGGTGGGTATCAACGGCGCCGGTAAGACCACGCTGATCAAGTGCCTGCTCGATTTTTGCCACGTCGACGGCGGCCATATCGAGATCTTCGGCACCAGCCACACCGACAACCATGCCCGCGCGCGGCTGGCTTTTCTGCCGGAGCGCTTCATGCCTCCCTACTTCCTCACTGGCCGCGATTTTCTCAGTTATATGCTCGCACTGGACGAACGCACCGCCGGCGAAGATCAGGTCCGCGCCATGTTCGCCTCCCTCGATCTGGACGCAGAGGCGCTGGACAAGCCGGTGCGCTCGTACTCGAAGGGCATGACGCAAAAGCTGGGGCTGGCCGCCTGCCTGCTGGCCGAGCCCGACCTGCTGATTCTGGATGAGCCGATGAGCGGGCTGGATCCCCTGGCGCGGGCGCGCGTCAAGCAGTTGCTGCGGCAGATGCGCGAGCAGGGCCGCACCCTGTTCTTTACCTCGCACGCCCTGTCCGACGTCGAGGAAATCTGCGAACACATGGTGGTGCTGCACCAGGGCCGCTTGCGCTTTTCCGGCAGTCCCCAAGCCTTGCTGCAGGACTACTCCGGCGACTCGATGGAACAAGCTTTTCTGAA
>JAENXP010000584.1 GCA_016649475.1 Burkholderiales bacterium
CCATGACCAAGGCCCCGTTGCAAAATGAATTCTGCAACGGCAAATATAGGGGAGGATGAGGGGATGCATCCCCTCATGTTGAAATGAGCGATAACAAACCCAGCCTGTTGATAGTCGACGACGATCCGCTGATCACCGACACCCTCGCCTATGCCCTGGGCAAGGACTTCGAAGTGATGGTAAGCGACTCGCGCAAGAACGCGGTGAACCTGGTACGCCGCAAGCACACCCCGCCGCAGCTGGCGCTGGTGGATCTCGGGCTGCCGCCGGTGCCGCACCGGCCGGACGAGGGTTTCAAGCTCATCTCCGAGCTGATCGCGCACTCCCCGACGATGAAAATTCTGGTGCTTTCGGGCCAGAACGATGCCGCCAACGCGCGCCACGCCCGCACCCTGGGCGCAACCGATTTCGTGGGAAAACCCTGCGAAGCCGAAGGTTTGAAGAAGCTGCTGCTGCACGCGCTGCAGATTCGCGCAGCCGAAATCTCCGGCGGCGCCGAAGCCGAGGGCGTACAGCTGATAGGCGCAAGTCCGGCGATCGAAAAGCTGAACAGCCAGATCAAACAATACGCGGACTCGCCTTTCCCGGCGTTGATCGAAGGCGAATCGGGCAGCGGCAAGGAAGTGGTCGCCGGCCTGCTGCACCGCCTGTCCATGCGCAAGGACAAACCCTGGTTCGCGCTCAACTGCGCCGCCATCGCGCCCACCCTGGTCGAGCCGACCTTGTTCCGCTACTCCAAAGGCGCGTTCACCGGCGCCACCGCCAACAAATCGGGTTATTTCGAGGATGCGCAGGAAGGCACGCTGTTTCTGGACGAGATCGGCGAGCTGCCGCTGGAACTGCAGGCCAAACTGCTGCGCGTGCTCGAGAACGGCGAATTTCAGCGCGTGGGCGAGACACAGCAACGCGTTTCGCGCGCACGCGTAATCGCCGCCACCAACCGTGACCTGCGCCAGGAAATAAAGAACGGGCGCTTCCGCTCCGACCTGTATCACCGGCTGTCGGTGTTTTCGATCAACGTCCCGCCGCTGCGCGAAATGGGTGAGGACAAGACCATGCTGCTCGCCCGCTTCACCCGCTTCTACGCGGAACAGGCCAAACTCGCGCCGTTCACGCTGGACGAGGACGCAACCGAGCTATGGCGGAGCTACCGCTTTCCCGGCAATGTGCGCGAACTCAAGAATATCGTCATCCGCCTAACCACCAAGCACCCCGGGCAAAAGCTGTCCGTGCTCGAACTCGAGCCCGAACTCGAGCCCGCGACGCCGGCCGACGCGCAGACGGGAGCCGCAGCCGAATCCGGACCGCCCAGCGATCCGCAGGCGCTGATCGAACAGGCGCAGCGCCACCTGCAGCGCGCGCGCCAGTTCAACCTCGACGACGTGCTCCGCACCTGGGAGCAGAGCTATATCCAGGCGGCCATGCGCCTTACCCACGGCAACGTCAGCCAGGCCGCGAAAATGCTCGGCATCAACCGCACCACCCTGTACTCGCGCATGGAACAGCAGGACAAGAAATAAGCGACGCCATGTACCTCGATCACTTCGGCCTGAAAGAACCCCCGTTTCGCATCACACCGCACACGGAGTTCTTCTTCGGCGGCGCCAACCGCGGCCCGACGCTGGAAGCGCTGCTCTATGCCATCACGCACGACGAGGGCATCGTCAAAGTGTCGGGCGAAGTAGGCAGCGGCAAAACCATGTTGTGCCGGGTGCTGATGGAGCGCCTGCCCGATCAAGTGCAAACCATATTGCTGGCGAACCCATCGCTTTCGCGCGACGAAATCATCTACGCCATCGGCGAAGAACTCGACATCAAGCCGCAGAGCGAGCGTCTGTCGGTGCTGCTGCTCAAGCTGCAGGAGCACCTGATCACCCTGTACAGCGAGAACCAGCGCGTGGTGCTGCTGATCGACGAAGCGCATGCCATGCCGCAGGAAACGCTGGAACAAGTCAGGCTGCTGTCCAACCTCGAGACCAGCCATTCAAAACTGCTGCAGATCGTGATGTTCGGCCAGCCCGAGCTGGACGAACACCTGAACCAGCCGCACATGCGCCAGTTGAAGGAGCGCATCACCCACAGCTTCCGCCTGGAGCCGCTGCTGCGCTCCGACATCGAGGCATACCTCGATTTTCGCATGCGCGCCGCCGGCTACCGCGGGCCGAACGTGTTCTCGCCCGACGCGGTGCGCCGTATCGTCAAGGCCTCGGAGGGGCTGACCAGGCGCGTCAACATACTTGCCGACAAGTCCCTGCTTGCCGCCTTCGCCGACAACCAGCACGGCATTACCGGCAGACACGTGGACCGCGCCATTAGTGACTCCGAGTTCCATCGCCCTCCGGTCAGCAAAGCGAAGTTCGGACTAGCGGCAGGCGGCGTGGCGGCGGGACTGGCGCTGGGTCTGGGCCTGCACTTCCTGCTGTCGCCGCCGGCACCGCCGGTACCGCCGGCTGCGCCAACCGCTGCGATAGGCGCGCCCCCGGCACCGCCGGCAATGGCCGCGCCACCAGCGCAAGCTGCCA
>JAENXP010000176.1 GCA_016649475.1 Burkholderiales bacterium
CAGAATGCTGTAACCGATCTGGCCGGCTGCGCCGGTGACTGCGACACGAACGGGTGATTTGGACATATTAAGACTCCATAGAATGGTTAGCGGATAAGCGGATACTGATAGGTGGTGCTTGGAACGTGTCTGCTGTGGGGGAGTGCTGAGCCGGTTGCTACGCTAGGGTCGCGCTATACGTATATTGCAGGCAGGAAGTCATCCCCGTTTGGCATCGAAAATACTAGGTTCTATGCGCTTGAGTGTCAACATGGTTTCGACACTGGTTTGACAAGGATCAAGCTTCCCGGCACTGCGCCGCCGCCGACCACCGGATTCGCCGCCGACTATCCCGCGGCAATCGAATCGGGTTTTGCTGCGTTCCGGCCAGCCGTAGCGAAAGTACTTTGGTTCCGGACACCAGGTCGTATGGACGGCTCCGAGTTTTTTGTGCTGAAATGCAGGAATGAACAATACGGCACCGACATTCAGTCCCCTGTACCGCCAGATCAAGGGTTTGATCATGCAAAGCCTGGAGTCCGCCGAGTGGCGACCAGGCGAAGCGATCCCGAGCGAAATCGAACTGGCCGCGCGTTACAAGGTCAGCCAGGGTACGGTGCGCAAGGCCATCGACGAACTCGCAGCCGAGAAGCATCTGTTGCGCCGCCAGGGCAAGGGCACTTTCGTTGCAACCCACGACGAGGCGCGCGCGCAATTTCGCTTTCTGCGGCTGGTGCCGGACGTGGGGGAGCAGGAATGGCCCGACAGCCGGCTTCTGGATTGCAAGCGCGCGCGAGCCAGCGGCGAGATTGCGCAGCTGCTGGAGTTGAACGCCGGCGATGGCGTAGTAATTATCCGGCGGGTGCTCCATTTCGCCGACGAACCGACGGTATTCGAGCAGATTTACCTGCCTGGCACCCTGTTCCATGACCTCAGCGCCGAGATTTTCAACGAATACAAGGGTTCGATGTACAAGCTGTTCGAGACCGAATTCGGCACGCGCATGATCCGTGCGGAGGAAAAAATACGCGCGGTAGCAGCCGAACCCGCGGTAGCCGAGCTGTTGCGCGTGACCAGAGACACCCCGCTGCTGTGCGTCGAACGGGTCGCTTTCAGTTACGGCGAGCGGCCGGTGGAGTTTCGTCGCGGCTACTATCGCACCGACCAGCACTACTACCGCAACGATCTCGGCTGAGCGCGCGCCGCTTTCGCGCCTTGCGCGGGGCGGCTGCGGGCCGCCATCCATAGAATTCCCACCGACCTTGATACATATCAATATTGGCGATCGATGTTCGGCCAAAATCGGAAATCACGAATGACGCAGGGCGCAGGCGGCATCTGATTTTCCTTGGTTTGCCCGACGCGGGTTCGATCGCGCTTGGGGCAGGCGGAGCAGGCAAATGACCACGGAAGAGCTAAACCGGCTGCGCTGGCAGTGTCGCCGCGGATTGCTGGAGCTGGACTTGGTGCTGGAGCGCTTTCTGGAGAAGCACAGCGACCGAATGCAGGGTGAACGCCTGAGCGCGTTCCAGGCGCTCCTGGCGTACACAGACGACGAGCTATGGAATCTGATCCGCGCGCGCACCGAGTGCCGCGACGCGCGGTTCGCCGAGCTGGTGCAGTGGCTGCGCGACTGCCGCAGCCGCACCGGTTCTGAATGAATTTAAACTCAGCAAGCGATAGGAGATCAGGCAATGGCACAGGTACTAGACAAGCTGTCGGAAAAGAGTCAATCGCAAGGTTCAGGAAAATCGGAGGTCAGCGCAGTGACACAGCTGAAATCAAAGTTGGCGGAAAAGATTCAAGCGCACCGCCCGCGTACCGCCAAACTTCTCAAGGAAAATGCGGACGTTGTCATCGACAAGGTCGATATCGGGCAGTGCATGGGCGGCGCCCGCGACATCCGCTGTCTGGTCACCGATATCTCCTACCTCGATCCACAAGAGGGGATACGCTTCAGAGGCAAGACCATCCCGGAAACCTTTGCCGCCCTCCCCAAGGCTCCCGGCTCGGAATATCCGACGGTCGAGTCCTTTTGGTACTTTCTCCTGACCGGTGATGTTCCCACGCAGGCGCAGGTGGACGAAGTCGTCGCGCAGTGGAAGACGCGCCAGGACGTTCCCAAGTATGTGTTCGATGTGATCCGCGCCCTGCCGCGGGACAGCCATCCGATGGTGATGCTCTCTACCGGAATTCTGGCGATGCAGAAGGACTCCAAATTTGCCGCCCACTACAACTCCGGCAAGTTCAACAAGATGAACGCCTGGGAATCGGTGTACGAGGATGCCAGCGATCTCGTCGCCCGTATTCCGGTGGTCGCCGCCTTTATTCACAATCTGAAGTACAGGGACGACAAGCAGGTCGCCATAGACCCCAAACTGGACATGGGCGCCAATTTTGCCCACATGATCGGCCAGAGCGAGCAGTACAAAGATGTGGCACGCATGTACTTCATACTGCACTCCGACCATGAATCCGGCAATGTTTCCGCGCACACCACGCACCTGGTGCACTCGGCTTTGTCCGATCCGTACTACGCGTACTCTGCCGGTCTCAACGGCTTGGCAGGTCCGCTGCATGGCCTCGCCAACCAGGAAGTGCTCAGTTGGACCATGAAGTTCCAGGAGAAGTACTGTAAAGGTGTCGAGCCAACCAAGGAACTGATCACCAAAGCCCTCTGGGACACGCTCAATTCGGGCCAGGTCATTCCAGGCTATGGCCATGCGGTGCTGCGCAAAACCGATCCGCGCTATATGTCGCAGCGCGAATTCTGCCTCAGGACCGCAGGCCTCAAGGACGATCCGCTGTTCAAGCTGGTTTCAATGATTTTCGAAGTTGCCCCTGTTGTCCTTGGCGAGCACGGTCACACCAAGAATCCCTGGCCGAATGTCGACGCGCAATCGGGTGTTATCCAGTGGTACTATGGCCTCAAGAACTGGGATTTCTATACCGTCCTGTTCGGCGTGGGTCGCGCGCTCGGCTGCATGGCCAATATCACTTGGGATCGTGCATTGGGATATGCTCTCGAGCGTCCCAAGTCCGTCACCACGGACATGCTCGAGAAGTGGGCTGCCGAAGGCGGCAGGAAGTAGCTTCGGCTCGGTTTGTCAGGGCACGGTCGGGGGGCTGGTCAAGTACGGCCTCCCGATTGAAGATTCTTGCGTCCCGGCCGCGGGCAGCTTCCAGGATGGAAGGCGAACGGCGCGGCGAATGTGCGGAACCGGATCGCCCTGCCGGAATTGTCGATTGGTTCTTCCACGTGGATGAGAGGGGCTAAGCGGTGACGACGGGTCGACCAGAAGATTCCTCCCAGGCCATGCCTGACTACGAGGACGGGATCAAGAAAGACGTCGCCGAGATCAAATTTCTCATCCACGACCTCCGTGTCGAGAATTTCTTCAACGACATCCTGCATTACCACGTCACCCTGAACACCGACCTCGAGATCTATAACATCGAACAGGCGCGGGTTCTGCACGAGGCGGATGTCCAGGAGCTCAAGTCCAAGCTCGGCGCCCTGCGCCGGGCGTTCCTGGACTACTCGAACGCGGTGAAGAGTTTCTCGCCCGACCGAACGGTGCTGCTGCTTGGGCGGCGCTACGTCGATATCATCAACGACGCCTGCCATCTCATACTCAGTCCGCTGTGGGGGCGCTCGGATCAGGTGCTGTCCTTCCTGCCCGAAGAGGCGCGCTCCGTGCGCTCGCGGCGCCATTACCGCAACTGCATCAGCTGGCTCTACGGCGTGCACCTGCGTATTGCGGCTTTTCGCGAGGAGTCGAACACCCCGGGCTTGCTGGAGGAGTTCGATATCGCGGACGATCTCCGCGATTTTACCCAGGACGTCGTCCGCGGCTACGTCGTCGAGAAGTCCGAAGCGCGTGTGGAACTGCTGCTCGAACGGATGGATTCGGCGGTCATTGCCGGCAGGCGCCCGCGTTTCCGCCGCATGTACTTCAATCTGGTCATGAATGCGGTCGACGCCATGCGCGGGCGCAAGGCGGGTGCGGTCCGCGTGAGCACGGTCGTCGAGGGCGAGCGCGTGGCGCTGCATGTGTGCGACGACGGCGTGGGCATGCCCGCGGAGAAAATCGAGCAGCTCCTCGCCGAGCGCCACACCCTGGACGGGGATCTGCATTCGCTCGGGTTCGTATTTGTGCGCCAGACGGTCGCGGAGTTCGGCGGCGAGCTCTCGATAGACAGTGCGCTTGACGACGGCACGACCATCACGCTGCGCCTGCCTTACCTCAAGGGCAAGGTGGTGCGGCCGGACCCTTCATACTGGAGCAAGTATCGACTGCCGGAGAAATACCGGACGGTGCCTATGGAGCGGGACCCGGCGCGCGCTTCATCCGCGCGTGCTGCGACGAGCAGTGCCGCGACTGCGGCGCGGGCGCCGGCCCCGGCCACAAAGCCGGAGCCTTCGGCCGGTGGGGGCAAGACCGAGGCGCGCGTTTTCGGCGTGATTCTGTTTGAAGCCTACCGCAAGTCCAGGGCCCAGTTCCCCGGGTGCATCTTCGCCATGGCGGTGACGGAGGACGACAGGGTCGAGATGTTTACGCACAAGCCCTACGAACGCGACTTCAATATCTCGCACGAGGACCTTTCGCCCATGTACTATCAGGCGACCTACTGCGGCCGCATAGAGGAGGACGAGATAAAGGCGCCCGTCGTGATCCTCAAGCCGCCCCAGAGCGCCAGTGAGTACTTTGACTTCAAGGAAGTAGCCGAGACCGACCGCGGGCCGGAGCGCTTCACGCGCATGGTCCGGGACGAGGGCGTACGGATCGCGCGCAAACTCGTCGCGACGGGACTCGACCCGCAGATCCAGGTCCACCTGGGCAGCGCGCAGCAGTTTTTCCCCGCTACCCCGCAGTTTCATGGGACCGCTTCCTTCCCGCTCGAACTGCTGGCACGCCAGAGACTGTCCGCGGAAGAGGGCTAGCGGCGTCAATTTCGTCGGTGCTGGTCGGAGCCGGCTCGATGCTCGCGCCTGGTTCGCGTGCGCGTATTTCGATCCGAAACGACTCGCGCCCGGCAGCTGCAAGGTCGTAAAGCGCCGCGGTGCTGCGCGTGCCCGTCATTTGGAACTCGCGCGCAAACGCATGATCGGGAAACGCGGCGACCGTCCGCAGTGCGCGCTTCCAGTCTCGTTCAGGGCCAAATTGGGCTATACTTTTGGCTGCTCGTTGGACCCGATTCGCGTACGCGCCAGACGCTGCGGCGCGCGCAGCGCGTCCGTCCTTTTAACCGCTGTAGAAGTCTTGCCGGTTACGTTTGTTCTACTAATGCAACGCAAAGGAGATGATGATGGAGCCTACTGGTAAAGCCACGCTGACTTACGGTGCAGGCAAGTCGATCGAATTTCCGGTGTTCAGCGGTACCGTCGGCCCCGATGTCATCGATATTCGCGCGCTCTACGGCAAGACCGGCCTGTTCACCTATGACACAGGGTTCCTTTCGACGGCGGCCTGCAGCTCGAAAATCACCTACATCGACGGCGACAAAGGCGAGTTGCGCTATCGTGGTTACCCGATAGAGCAGATCGCCAAGCATTGCGACTACCTGGAAACCTGCTATCTGCTGCTATACGGCGAGTTGCCCAACAAGGCGCAGAGGGACGAATTCGACAACCTGGTGACGCATCACACCATGGTGAACGAGCAGATGCAGTTCTTCATGCGCGGCTTTCGCCGCGACGCGCATCCGATGGCGGTGCTGACCGGTCTGGTGGGCGGGATGTCGGCCTTCTATCACGACTCTCTCGACATCAACGACGCGAGAGACCGCGACATTTCGGCAGTGAGGCTGATCGCAAAGATGCCTACTCTGGTCGCAATGTCGTACAAATACTCCAACGGGCAACCGTATATCTATCCGCGCAACGACCTGTCCTACACC
>JAENXP010000766.1 GCA_016649475.1 Burkholderiales bacterium
AAGCTACCAAGTCGGTGGGGTGAGCGTCTCGAGCGTACCGGCGGTCCATAGCAACGGGCTCGATCCTGCCTATCTCGACAAGGAGCATGGCGAGGCGCTGGCCGCCAACGGCCTCACCGCCTACGTCGGGCCACCCGGCGGCTATGTATTGCGCTTCTCCAACGGCGCGGTCGCCTATCTGTCAGGTGACACCGGGATTACCGCCGAGCAGGATCTGGTGGTGCGCCGCCACTACGGCGCCAACCTGGCGGTGATCAACATCGGCGGCACCTTCACCACCGGACCGGCTGAGGCGGCGTACGTGATCAATGACCTGGTCAAGCCCAATTCGGTCATCGCTTCGCACGCCAATGAGCCGGCTACCAAGGGCGGCAAACTGATCGCTGGCACCAAGACCGAGGCCTTCCGCAAGGCGGTCAAGGTTCCCGTTCACATTCCACTTAGCGGTCAGACGATGGAATTCGACGGCACCGGCAACTGCGCCGCCGGTTGCTGAATCACCCGCGTCAATCGGCCCGATTGTTATTAATATAGAACTTTAACTGTTTCCTATAACCGATTGTTTTTACGGCTCTTTATGTTCTAAGAGATAATTTACGCCGGCCGTCGCCGAATCTTGGCGACGGCGGTGTAACATTACCGCCAGGGGTAGGGAGCAGCATGATTGGCTGCCACTTGTAACCGCAAGGAGTTGGCCATTCCAGCTATCGAACCCGACGCCGCCAGGCTGGGCAACCCGGCGCTGCGTTATTTCCTGGCAACCCGCCCGCCATTTGTCACCGTGACCCTGCTCTCAGGGGTGATCGGCCTGGCCTCAGCCTACGCCAGTGGCGTCGCCGTGAACCCGCTGACCGCGATCATCACCCTGATCTTCATAGCGGTCGCCCAGGGCGGCTTCAATGTTCTCAACGACTACTACGACGCCCAAAGCGGCACCGATGGCGCCAATTCAGAACGAATCTACCCCTATACCGGCGGCAGTCGCTTCATCCAGAACGGCATCTTGACCCCCGCCCAGACGCTGGCCTACGGCATCGCCCTGCTGGTGGCGACGATGATCGCCGGGCTGTGGCTCACGGCGGAATCAGATGCCGGCCTGTTGCTGATCGGTGCGACGGGACTCCTGATTGGCTGGGCCTATTCGGCGCCCCCGATTGCACTCAATAGCCGCGGCTTGGGCGAAGCCTGTTTGCTGATCGGCTTTCTGATCGTCGCGGTCGGGGCCGATTTCGTGCAGCGGGCCGAATTGGCTGCCCTGCCCTTGGAGGCCGGACTTAGCTTCGCGCTGCTGGTCACCTGCATCCTCTACATCAACCAGTTTCCGGATCGTGCCGCGGACGCGGCAGCAGGCAAGCGCCACTGGGTAGTGCGCCTGCCAACGGAGCAGGCGCGCTGGGGCTATCCGCTGCTCGCTTGCGCCGGCTACCTGTGGCTGGCCGGCGCCGTTGCCGAAGGCGTGCTTCCCTGGCCGACACTGATTGCCTTGGCGCCCGCGGTACTGACGTTCCGGGCGACGAGGATTCTCTTTGCCCACGCGGGCAACCCGGCGCAACTCGCCCCGGCCCTGCCGATGACTATCGCCGCTGCAACGGCGCACGGCGTCCTGCTCACGGTCGCGATGGTGCTGTCCAGGCTGCTCTGATCGCTGCCACCACGGCAGTACCCATGATTGGACAGGGCGGATTGGCCGCCGGGGTTTGGAAATGGCGAATAATTCCAGGGCTCCCAAATATCACTACGCACCACCACTTCCGGAGAACCTCCATGAACGGGAAATTCAAGATCATCGCCGCGACAGCGCTGCTGGCAAGCCTGTCGTTTG
>JAENXP010000726.1 GCA_016649475.1 Burkholderiales bacterium
GCCTTACCATCGCGGTGCATAACGGCAAGCAGCATATCCCGGTCTATATTTCCGAGAACATGGTTGGGCACAAGCTGGGCGAGTTTGCGCTGACCCGCACGTTCAAGAGCCATTCCGCCGACAGAAAAGTCGCAGCGCCCGGGGGCGGGACTCCGTCAGGCGCGGCGGCGAAGAAATAGGAGCGATAGCCATGCAAACCAGAGCGATCTTGCGCGGTGTCCGCCTGTCGGCGCAGAAGGGGCGGCTCGTCGCCGACCTGATCCGCGGCCTGCCGGTCGACAAGGCGCTTAACGTCCTTGCGTTCAGCCCGAAGAAGGGTGCCAAGATCATCAAGAAAGTGCTGGAATCGGCCATTGCAAACGCCGAGCACAATGACGGCGCCGACATTGATGAGTTGAAGGTGCAGACCATCTATGTCGAGCAGGGCTCCATGCTCAAGCGCTTTCACGCACGCGCCAAGGGTCGCGGCAATCGCGTCATCAAGCACTCGTGCCATATTTTCATTACGGTGGGCGACGAGGTCAAGGCAAAACGCAGCGCGGCCAAACCCGCACCCAAAGCACGCGCGGCGGCCGCCGCGGCCAAAAACTAAGGGACAGTCATGGGACAGAAAATCCACCCGATCGGGTTCCGCCTCGCAGTCAACAAGAACTGGGGCTCGCGTTGGTTCGCCAACAGCAAGAACTTCGGCGGCATGCTCAACGAAGACCTTAAGGTGCGCGCCTACCTGAAGAAAAAGCTAGCGCATGCATCTGTCGGCCGTGTAGTGATCGAGCGGCCCGCCAAGGACGCTCGAATCACCATCCACAGTGCCCGCCCCGGCGTAGTCATCGGCAAGAAGGGGGAAGACATCGAGGTGTTGAAAGCCGAGCTGCGAAAAATGCTGGGCGTGCAGATGGTGCACGTCAATATTGAGGAAATCAGGAAGCCCGAAATCGATGCCCAGCTCATAGCCGATTCCATTGCGCAGCAGCTGGAGAAACGCATCATGTTCCGCCGCGCGATGAAACGAGCCATGCAGAATGCGATGCGCCTGGGCGCGCAGGGCATAAAGATTGCGAGCTCGGGCAGGCTGAACGGGATCGAAATTGCGCGCAATGAATGGTACCGCGAGGGCCGCGTCCCCCTGCATACCCTGCGCGCCGACATCGATTACGGTTTTGGTGAAGCCAAGACCACGTACGGGGTGATCGGCATCAAGGTATGGGTATACAAAGGCGAAACCGTGGGCAAGAACGAGCAGCCCATAGCCGTGCCCGGCTCCGTGCCCGATGAAAAGCCGTCGCCGAGGAAGGCGAGAAAAGCACCGGCGCCAGTAGCCAACAAAGAGGTAGCCGTGGACAAACCCGAGGGCGAGACAAAGCCCAAGACGGCTGCGCCGCGCGCGCGCAAGAAGGCCGCAGCTAGCGTAGCCGAAAATGCCGGCGACGCACCCAATTCCGAAGCCAAGGCCGAGGAATCTTCCGGCGAATCCGCCAAACCCGCGGCCAAGACAAAGACAGTCAGGCGCGTGACGAAGAAGACAGGAGCGTAAGATGCTTCAACCAGCCAGAACAAAATACCGCAAGCAGCAAAAGGGCCGCAACAAGGGCATTGCTACGCGCGGCAACAAGGTATCTTTCGGCGAGTTTGGGCTGAAGGCCATAGGCCGCGGCCGATTGACCGCGCGCCAAATCGAGGCCGCGCGCCGCGCCATGACCCGTCACATTAAGCGTGGCGGGCGCATTTGGATCCGGATTTTTCCGGACAAGCCGATTTCGCACAAGCCGGCCGAGGTGCGCATGGGCAACGGCAAGGGCAACCCGGAGTATTTCGTGGCCGAAATCGTTCCCGGCAAGGTGCTGTATGAAATGGACGGCGTGGACGAGGTGCTGGCACGGCAGGCTTTTCGCCTGGCGGCGGCCAAACTGCCGATCGCCACGGCTTTTGTCCACCGTTTAATA
>JAENXP010000197.1 GCA_016649475.1 Burkholderiales bacterium
GCAATCGGTCGCGGCGTGATGCTGCCGATCAGCAGCTTGTATTGCGTTTGCGCATCGAGCGCGGCGGCGTCGAATTCGGTCATGTCATCCCCTTTACAGTGTAAAAGCTCATTTAAAATGAGGAGTTTCAGCCCCCCTTGATTCCCCAAAGCGACCAGTCGCGCTCGATGCTGGAAGTTTGGACCTCGGCCATAAGCCGATACATTGTTGCACCACCCGCATTCTAGCCGTGGCGCCGCTCCGGCGCGAAAGTTCCCGCTCCCTGCGCGCAATTGCTTTGCCTGCCCTGCCTACTTGCTTCTATAATTGTCCCCCGCCCCCGCAAAAAAACGGTGTTCCATGAACCAGCCCCGCGAACTCAACGCCACGTTAGTCAACGAACTCAAAGCCCTGCTCGGCGAGCGCGCCACCACGGCACGCGGCATTTGCGACCAGCACGGCAAAGACGAGTCCTACTTTCCTTACGCCGCGCCGGACGCCGTGGTGTTCCCGCACACCACGGAAGAGGTGCGCGATATCGTCAACATTTGCCGCCGCCACCGGGTTCCGTTGATCCCCTACGGCGTCGGCACTTCGCTAGAGGGCCATATCCTGGCGGTGAAGGGCGGGGTTTGCGTCGACATGAGCCAGATGAACCAGGTGCTCGCAGTGCACGAAGCGGACCTCGACGCCGTGGTGCAGGCGGGCGTTACGCGCAAACAGCTGAACGAGCACATCCGCCACACCGGACTGTTCTTTCCAATCGACCCGGGCGCCGACGCCACCATAGGCGGGATGACGGCGACGCGCGCCTCCGGCACCAACGCGGTACGCTACGGCACCATGCGTGAGAACGTGATTTCGCTCACGGTGGTCCTCGCCGACGGGCGCATCATCAAGACTGCGCGGCGCGCGAAAAAGTCCGCTGCCGGCTACGACCTGACGCGCCTGTTCGTCGGCTCGGAGGGCACCCTGGGCATCATCACAGAAATCACGGTGAGGCTGTACGCGGTGCAGGAAGCGATGTCGGCGGCGGTGTGCGCATTCGATTCGATCGACGGCTGCACCAGGACCGTGATCCAGACCATACAGGCGGGCGTGCCGATAGCGCGCTGCGAGATCGTCGATGCGACCGCGATCGATTGCATCAACAAGTACAGCAAGACCGGCTACCGCGTTGCGCCGACCCTGTTCTTCGAGTTCCACGGCACGCAGGCGAGCGTGGTGGAACAGGCCGAGGCAGTGCAGGAGATCGCCAGGGAAAACGGGGGCAAGGATTTCCAGTGGGCGACCCGTGCGGAGGACCGCACCAAGCTGTGGGAGGCGCGGCACAACGCCTACTTTGCCTGCCTCCAGCTCAGGCCGGGCAGCCGCGGGATTTCGACCGACGTGTGCGTGCCGATTTCGCGGCTGGCCGAGTGCGTATCGGAAACCATGAAGGATGTGGCGGACTATCTGTGTCCGGTGCCGCTGCTCGGGCACGTCGGCGACGGCAATTTTCACTTGATCTTCCTGGTCGATCCGGCCAAACCGGAAGAGCTGGAACTGGCGAAGTCGTTCAACAAGCGTCTGGTACAGCGCGCGCTCGCAATGGAAGGCACCTGCACCGGGGAGCACGGCATAGGCCTGGGAAAACAGGGCTGGCTGCGCGAGGAACTCGGCGAGGCGGTCGACCTGATGCAGGATATCAAGCGCCTGTTCGACCCGGACGACCTGATGAATCCGGGCAAAGTAGTGCCGCTCTAGCCGCGGGCGCTAGACTTTCAGGAAGTGCTCGCGGTAGTACTTGAGTTCCTCTATCGACTCGTAGATGTCGGCCAGCGCCTCGTGCTTGCCGTGCTTGGTCAGTCCCTTGGCCAACTCCGGCTTCCAGCGCTTCACCAATTCCTTCAGCGTACTGACATCGAGGTTGCGATAGTGGAAATAGGCCTCCAGCCGCGGCATCTGGCGCGCCAGGAATCTGCGGTCCTGGCAAATGGAATTGCCGCAGATCGGCGAAGTCCTGATCGGCAGGTGCTGGGCGAGGAAATCCAGGTAACGCTGCTCGACCTCCGCCTCGGCCAGGATCGAGGCCTTGACCTTGGCGATCAAGCCGGAACGCGCGTGCGTGGATTTGTTCCAGTCGTCCATCGCGTCGAGCACGCTGTCGGCCTGATGCACCACCAGAACCGGCGACTCGGCGACAACGTTCAATTGCGAGTCCGTGACCACGATGGCGATCTCGATAATTCTGTCGTGATCGGGATCTAAACCGGTCATTTCCATGTCCAACCACGCGAGATTGTTCTGATCCTGAGGCATGCTGCCGGTATTTTCCGCGTTAATTGATTGAAGGGCTTTATTGTGTCATATTTCAGCCAGATGCAGACTTTTACAGCCGTTTTCCTTGCCGCGCTAGCGCTCACCGTGGGCCTGCGCCTGTGGCTGGCCCGGCGCCACATCCGGCATATCGCACGCTGCCGCGATCAGGTTCCCGCGGACTTCTCCGAACACATCGGCCTCGATGCGCACCAGAAAGCGGCCGATTACAGCAGCGACAAAACGCGCCTGGGCATGTTCGATCTGGCAATAGGCGCGCTGCTTCTTCTAGTGCTTACCCTGGGCGGCGCGCTGCAGGCGCTGCACGATGCATGGCTGCGCGTCTTCGATTCCGGCAGCCATGCCCACGGCATCGCCCTCATTGTCAGCGTCGCCCTGATTTCCGGACTGATCGATCTGCCGCTGTCGCTGTATCGCACTTTCGTAATTGAAGCGCGCTTCGGCTTCAACAAAATGACCCTGGGGCTTTTCTTCACCGATCTCGCCAAGCAGACGCTGCTCGGGGCCGTGCTGGGGCTGCCCCTGCTCTTGTGCGTACTGTGGCTGATGCAGCGCATGGGCGAACAATGGTGGCTGTATGTCTGGGTCACCTGGATCGGGTTCAATCTGCTGGTGCTCACCGTCTACCCCACCTTGATCGCACCGCTGTTCAACAAGTTTGCGCCGCTTGAGGACGCCGGCCTGAAGGCGCGCATCGAGGCGCTGCTGGCCAAGTGCGGCTTCAAGGCGCGGGGCCTGTATGTGATGGACAGCTCCCGGCGCTCCAGCCACGGCAATGCGTATTTCACCGGGTTTGGCGCATCCAAGCGCATCGTACTGTTCGATACGCTGATTGCGCGCCTGGCCGCGGCGGAGATCGAAGCGGTGCTGGCGCACGAACTGGGGCATTTCAGGCACCATCATGTATGGAAGCGCATGGCGGCTCTGTTCGCCATGAGCCTGGGTTTTCTCTGGCTGCTCGGTTACGCGATGAAACAGGATTGGTTCTATGCCGGTCTCAACGTGCATGCGCATTCGACCGCGCTGGCGCTGCTGTTGTTTTTCCTGGTGGTGCCGGTATTCACCTTCCTGCTGCATCCGCTAACCAGCCTGTACTCGCGCAAGCACGAATACGAAGCCGACGCCTATGCCGCGCACCACGCCAGCTCAATCGACCTGATACGCGCTTTGGTGAAGCTGTACCAGGACAACGCTGCCACGCTGACACCCGATCCGCTGTACTCGGCCTTTTACGATTCGCACCCACCCGCGCTCGCGCGCATCGCCCGGCTGCAAGGTGCCGGGATGCAGGCGCAACCGCAACCGGCGTAAGCGTGCGCAAATTCGAACAGGAGAGCTGCCGCCCCCTGCCGGCCGGCACCCCGCCCCTGGCACAGGCGCAGATCGATGCCGGACTGGCGCGACTGCCGGGCTGGACGCACGAGGGCGGTGCCATAGGCAAGACTTTTGCGTTCAGGAATTACGCCGAAACCATGGCGTTCGCAAACGGGGTCGCGGGAATTGCGCAGCGCGAGGACCATCATCCGGAAATGCTGGTGGGCTACGACAAGTGCCGTGTCGCGTATAGCACTCACTCCGTCGGCGGCATTTCCGAAAATGATTTCATCTGCGCCGCCAAGATCGAGGCCCTTTGCCGGATCTGACGCTCGCCGGCCAGGTGGTCGCCGCTTACGGCCGCCACTACCTGGTTGAAACCGGCGACGGCCGCCGCTACGCCTGTTTTCCGCGCGGCAAAAAAGGCGCGGTTGCCTGTGGCGACCGCGTGAAGTTCGCGCAAACCGCGGACGAACAAGGCGTGATCGAGGCCGTGGATGCGCGCTCCACCTTGTTCTCGCGCTCCGCCGCGCACCGGCAGAAGCTGATCGCCGCGAACGTCTCGCAGCTCGCGATCGTGGTTGCCGCCGAACCCAGCTTCAGCGAGGAGTTGATCAACCGCTGCCTGGTGGCCGCCGAGGATCAGAACATGCACGCGTTGATCCTGCTCAACAAATGCGACCTGAAGGAGGCCGCGGCTGCGGCGCTGGCACGGCTCGAACCCTATTCCCAGGCGGGTTATCGCGTGATCCAGCTGTCGGCGCTGGAGAGCGCCGATGCGCTGCGCCCCCTGCTCGCGCTCCAGTCGACGGTGCTGGTGGGACAATCGGGCATGGGCAAGTCCACCATCATCAATGCTCTCTTGCCCGAGGCGCAGGTTGCCACCAGGGAGATCTCCGCCTTTCTCGCTTCCGGCCGCCACACCACTACCCAGGCCCGGATGCACCGGCTGGACGCCGACAGCAACCTCATAGATTGCCCCGGCCTGCAGGAATTCGGCCTGCATCACCTGTCGCAGCAGGATATCGAATCTGGGTTCGTCGAATTCCGCAGCTTTCTCGGGCAGTGCCGCTTTCAAAACTGCCGCCACCTGAGCGAGCCGGGTTGCGCACTTACCCGTGCCGCTGCCGAAGGGGCGGTACACCCGCGCCGGCTGGACATGTTCCGCCGCATCTGCCGCGCCGAATCCGCCTAGGGATCGTCGTGCATCTGCTGTACAGCTCGCTCAAGCTGCTCGAGGTTCACCATTTGAAGAACCTGCTCGAGGCCGAAGGCATCCGCTGCCAGATCAGAAATGAACTGCTCAGCCGGCTCGCCGGAGAAATCCCGTTCACCGAATGCGCTCCCGAACTGTGGCTGTTGGACGATCGCGATCTGGAGCGGGCCCGGCGCATCGTGAGCGATTTCGGCCGCGCCCCCGTTCCCGGGCCGCCATGGCAATGTCCGGCCTGCGGCGAGGCGCTGGAAGGCCAGTTCAGCGCCTGCTGGCATTGTGGCGCGCCGCGGCCGGAGAGCTGAGACACCGTTTTAGAATTGCCGATCCGGCGCAGCGGCATCCGCCGCAGCGCCCGCTTTCTATTTCGTCCGCGGTCGACTAATATAAATGCGGCCACGCTTCGACACACGGGCAAAGGAGATCCCAATGCTGGAACTCAACGTAAACGGTCGCATACACAGCGTCGACGTCGAACCGGAGATGCCCCTGCTCTGGGTTTTGCGTGACCATCTGAACCTCCACGGCGCCAAGTACGGCTGCGGAATCTCACTCTGCGGCGCCTGTACGGTGCACGTCGACGGTGTGGCGGTGCGCTCCTGCTCGCTGCCTGTGGCCAGCGTGGCGCACAAGAAGATCGTCACCATCGAAGGACTGTCGCAGCATGGGCTGCATCGCATCCAGCAGGCCTGGATCGAGAACCAGGTACCCCAGTGCGGCTACTGCCAGACCGGCATGATCATGACGGCCGCAGCCTTGCTCGCGAAAAATCCGCAGCCCACGGATGCGGACATCGACGAGACCATGACGAATCTGTGCCGCTGCGGCACCTATGCACGGGTGAAACA
>JAENXP010000010.1 GCA_016649475.1 Burkholderiales bacterium
AGGCGACGATGCGTGTCCACCATTGCTGGTGCTCCGGCGCGTACAGCCCGGCGCAGCCCGGGGTGATGCGCGCATCGGCTGCGACGCAGACCATTTCCGTGTACACCAGCCCGGCGCCCCCCAGGGCGCGCGCACCGTAGTGCACCAGGTGCCAGTCATTGGGCGTGCCCTGGTCGGCTGCGTACTGGCACATGGGCGAGACCACCACGCGGTTCGCGAGCCGCATGCCGCGCAGGGTGAACGGCGCGAACATCGGCGGCGGCGCGGCGAAATCCGCCCGCAACGCGATATGCTCGGTGTTCGCGACTTCGCCCGCCCACCAGCGGTCGACTTCGGCGATGAAACCGGCGTCGCGCAGGCGCAGGTTCTCATAGGTGATCTGTTTGGAGCGGCTCATCAAGGCGAAATTGAACTGCACCGGGTCCATGTGCCAGAAGCGGCGCACGTTTTCGAAGAACACCAGGCTGACATTGGCCGAATGCTGGATCCGCTCCGCCTCCTCGCGCCGCGCGGCCTCGTACGCCGGCAGCGCGGTCCTTGGATTATCCGCGCGCTGCAGCAGCGCTGCGTGCAGCGCGATTGCGTCCTCCAGCGCCAGCTTGGTGCCCGAGCCGATGGTGAAATGCGCGGTGTGCGCCGCGTCGCCCAGCAGCACGATATTTTCGTGATGCCAGGTGGCGCAGGAGATGGTGGGGAAATTGCGCCAGTGCGAGCGGTTGGTGAGCACCTTGCCTGCGCCCCCCTCGGCCCCGCGCAGTTCCTCGGCGAACAGCCGCTCCACGTACGCCGCCGTCGCCTGCTCGTCGTCGATGCCGAGGCCCGATTTGCGGAAGGCCTCGTCGGTGGTTTCGACCACCAGGGTGCTCTCGCCCTCGGCGTACATGTAGGCGTGCAGGTTCCAGATGCCGCATTCGTTCTCACGAAAGCTGTAGGTGAAGCCGGGCAGGCGCAGCCGGGCGCCGAGCCAGACGAATTTATTGCTGCGCAGATCGACTTCCGGCCGGAAATGCTGCGCCAGGCTGGCGCGCACCTGGCTGTTGATGCCGTCCGCTGCCACGATCAGGTCGGCGTCCCCGTGCGCTTCTATCCCCCGATCTTCCGTCTGGTAGGCGATATTCACCCCCAAAGCGGCGGCGCGGCGCTGCAGGATCTGCAGCAGCGTCAGGCGCTTCACGCCGGAAAATCCATGGCCCGAGGACTTGAGCACCCGGCCGCGGTAATGGGTATAGATATCGTCCCAGTAGGCGAAACTCGCAGCGATGTCGCGGTACGAGGGTTCGTCGGCTGCGCGCAGGTTGTTGAGCGTTTCGTCCGAGAGCACGATGCCGAAGCCGAAGGTATCGTCGGCCCGGTTGCGCTCGGTCACCGTCACCTCGGCCTGGGGGAAGCTCTTTTTCACCAGCACCGAGAAATACAGCCCGGCCGGACCGCCGCCGATGATATCCACTTTCATGACCTGTCTCCCGCGCATGGACCCGGATGATGGAAGATTGCGGCCTGCGCCACCGGCGAACCCGCGCCTTTTATGATAATTGTCAATATCGGCCTTGGATGTAGGCAGAGAATGAAACCTCGTTCAAAGTCATTTGTCTCCTCCTCCCCTTTGAACGCCTTGGCCCGGAACAGCAATGTACTGGGCCTTTTTCTTTGCTGTCGGCAGGTGCGCGCAACTAGCTGGGGTTCTGACTCAAGCGACCGCGATTCATAGTCTCGATGCTGGTGCCGGGAGGGGGAATCGAACCCCCATGACCGCAAAGTCGCGGGATTTTGAGTCCCGTGCGTCTACCAATTCCGCCATCCCGGCCGCGCCCCGCGATTGAGCGCGAGGGAGGCGAATTATGCTCTAATTGGCGCCTCGCCTCAACCGAGACGGCCCCGTAATGCCGCTCACGCTGCAAGATTTCGATTACGCCCTGCCGGCGGAACTGATCGCGCAATTCCCCGCGCCGGAACGCGCCGCCAGCCGACTGCTGCGCCTGTCGGACACAGGCCCGTCCGATCAGCGTTTCGCCGATTTGCCGCGATTCCTGCATCCGGGCGACGTGCTGGTGTTCAACGACACGCGCGTGATCAAGGCGCGCTTGTACGGCGTCAAGGCGAGCGGCGGAAAAATAGAGGCGCTGGTGGAACGCGTCACCGGCGCGCATGAGGCGCTGGTGCAGATGCGCGCCAGCCATCCGCCCCGTCCGGGAACCCGCCTCAGGTTCAACGACGCGATCGAGGCCGAAGTGCTGGAGCGCCGCGGCGATCTGTACCTGCTGCGCTTCGGCGGCACGGCCGGCGTGTTCGAGCTGCTCGAGCAGCATGGCCACCTGCCGCTGCCGCCGTATATTGCCCACGCGGACGGTGAGCAAGACCAGGCGCGCTACCAAACGGTGTATGCACGACATCGGGGCGCGGTGGCGGCGCCCACTGCCGGCCTGCATTTTGACGAAGCCATGCTGGCGCAACTGCGCCAGCTGGGCGTGCAGCTCGCCTGGCTTACGCTGCATGTGGGCGCAGGCACGTTTCAGCCGGTGCGGGTGGACAATCTGGCCGAGCATAAAATGCACAGCGAGTGCTACGATATTCCGCCCGCCACGGTGCAGACGATCGGCACCGCGCGCGCGGGCGGGCGTGCCGTGATCGCGGTCGGGACCACCAGCCTGCGCGCGCTCGAATCGGCCGCGCATGCGGGCACCGAGTTCGGCCTGCGTGCGGGAGCAGGCGAAACCGATCTGTTCATCACGCCGGGCTACCGCTTTCGCGTGGTGGACCGGCTGATCACCAACTTTCATCTGCCCAAGTCGACCCTGCTGATGCTGGTCGCCGCTTTCGCCGGGATGGAAGCCATGCGCGCCGCGTATGCCCACGCGATCGCACAGCGCTACCGCTTCTTTTCCTATGGCGACGCCATGCTGATTGATAAAATGCCCAGATGAAATTCACTGTGCACAACAACGATGGCCGCGCGCGCCGCGGTACGCTGACGCTGGCCCACGGACAGGTCGAGACGCCCGCGTTCATGCCGGTCGGGACCTATGGCACGGTGAAAGCGATGAGCCCGGCAGAACTGCACGAGATCGGCGCAAAGATCGTGCTCGGCAACACCTTCCACCTGTGGCTGCGTCCGGGGCTGGAAGTGATCGAAGCGCACGGCGGCCTGCATCGCTTCATGGGCTGGGACGGGCCGATACTCACCGACTCCGGCGGCTTTCAGGTGTTCAGCCTGGGCGCCTTGCGCAAGATTTCCGAGGAGGGCGTGAAGTTCGCCTCGCCGGTGAACGGCGACCGGCTCATGCTGACGCCGGAAGAGTCGATGCGCATCCAGCGCGTGCTCAACGCCGACATCGCCATGATTTTCGACGAGTGCACGCCTTACCCGGCGGACGAACGCGTAGCCGGCGAGTCGATGCGCCTGTCGCTGCGCTGGGCCGAGCGCAGCAGGAAGGCGCACGAGGGCAATCCGAACGCGCTCTTCGGCATCGTCCAGGGCGGTATGCATGAAGCCCTGCGCGACGAATCGCTCGCCGAGCTGCAGCGTATCGGATTCGACGGTTACGCCATCGGCGGGCTATCGGTGGGCGAGCCCAAGGAGGACATGCGGCGCATCCTTGCGCACACCGCGCCGCGGCTGCCCGCGGACCGGCCGCGCTATCTGATGGGCGTGGGCACGCCCGAGGACCTGGTAGAGGCGGTCTCGGCCGGAATCGATATGTTCGACTGCGTGCTGCCCACGCGCAACGCGCGCAACGGCTGGCTGTTCACGCGCTACGGCGACATCAAGATCAAGAACGCGGCCTACCGCCACGATACGCGACCGCTGGACGCCGATTGCGGCTGCTATTGCTGCTTGCATTTCACCCGCGCCTACCTGCACCACCTGCACCGCGTCAACGAAATCCTCGGGGCGCGCCTCAACACCATGCACAACCTCTACTACTACCTTACGCTGATGCATGAACTGCGCACGGCGATCACCGCAGGCGGTCTGGCCGGGTATGCCGCCGCGTTTCACGCGCAGCGCCGGAGCGGAAAAGAAGCCCCCTAGAACCTTTAACAAAAGTCATATTGTCACGGCCTGACTCACGAGAGTACCAGGGGAGTTACCCCCCCCCGCTTTGTCGCAGACTTCTGGAGCTCATTTCAACATTGCCCGTCCTTCCGGGGCCGAAGGCCAGGGAATCTGCTTTTTTCCAGATTCAAAAGCAGATTCCTTGCTCCGCTCGGAGTGACAAATCCGGGCGCCGCAATTCTAAAATGCACTCTTAGAGGCGTCCCAATGCTGTTATAATTCAACGTTGTTTCGACTCTAATGGAGATACCCGTGCTGATATCTTTAGCGCACGCCCAAGCCGCTTCCGGCGGAGGCGGCTTCCTGGGTGGCGAGGGGATCATGGGCCTGCTGCCCATCATCCTCATGTTCGGGCTGCTGTACTTCCTGATGATCCGCCCGCAAATGAAGCGCGCCAAGGAACTTAAGGCCATGACCGATGCGCTGCAAAAAGGCGATGAGGTCATCACCGCCGCCGGCCTGGTGGGCAAGATCACCAAAGTGGGCGAGGTCTACATCAGCCTGGAAATCGCGCCCGGCACAGAAATACAGATGCAGAAAGGGTCGGTGCAGACCCTGCTGCCCAAAGGCGCGATCAAAGCGATGTCCTGAAACGCGACGTCTGAAGCGCTATAGCGCGCTTAGCCCTCGTCCTCAACGCTTCACCCTCGACTGGTTACCCCACAATGAACCGCTATCCCGTTTGGACCTACGTCATCGTCGCCTGCGCGCTGGTGCTGGGGTTCACCTATACCCTGCCGAACTTTTTCGGTGAATCGCCGGCGGTGCAGGTCTCCAGCGTCAAAGTCACGGTAAAAGTCGACTCGGCGCTGCTTGCGCGTGTGGAAGACGCACTGAAAGCGGCCAACATCGCCAACCAGGGCACCTTTCTTGACCCCAACAGCGTCAAGGTGCGCTTCGCCGACACCGACACGCAACTGAAGGCCAAGGACGTGCTCAGCCAGAGCCTCAACCCCGACCGCGACAACCCCTCCTTCGTCGTCGCCCTCAACCTGCTTTCTTCTTCGCCCAACTGGCTGACCGCCATTCATGCCCTGCCCATGTACCTCGGGCTGGACCTGCGCGGCGGCGTGCACTTCATGTTGCAGGTAGACATGAAAGCCGCCGTGACCAAGCGGCTGGAGAACCTGAGCGGGGATATACGCACTCAGCTTCGCGACAAGAACCTGCGCCATTCCGGCATCAACCGCGAAGGCAACGTCATCGTGATCAAGTTTCGCGACGCCGACACGCGCGCCAAGGCACGCGAGGTGCTTGCGGACAGCCAGGCCGACCTGCTGTTCTCCGACCAGGATCTCGGCAGCAGCGAATTCCGCCTGACCGGCACGATCAAGCCCGAAGCGATCAAGCGCACGCAGGAATCGGCGCTGAAGCAGAATATCACCACGCTGCAAAACCGCATCAATGAACTGGGCGTGTCCGAGCCGATTATCCAGCAGCAGGGTGCCGACCGCGTCGTGGTGCAGTTGCCGGGCGTGCAGGACACGGCCAAGGCGAAGGAAATTCTGGGCCGCACCGCGACCCTGGAAATCCGCATGGTGGACGAGTCAAACAGCAATCCGGCGACGCTCCTCGCCGCGCAGCAGGGCCAGGTTCCGTTCGGCACCGAGCTCTATACCGAACGCGGCGGCTCGCCCTTGCTGGTGAAAAAGCAGGTGGTCCTGACCGGCGACCGGCTCACCGACGCCCAGCCCGGCTTCGACAGCCAAACCCGCGAGCCTTCGGTCAACATGACCCTGGACGGCCCGGGCGCGCGCATATTCAAGGACATAACGCGCGACAACGTGGGCAAGCGCATGGCCATCCTGCTGATCGAAAAAGGCAAGGGCGAAGTCATCACCGCACCGGTGATCCGCAGCGAAATCGGCGGCGGACGCGTGCAGATCAGCGGGCGCATGAGCACCAGCGAGGCGACCGACCTGGCGCTGCTGCTGCGTGCCGGCTCGCTCGCCGCGCCTATGGAAATCATCGAGGAGCGCACCATCGGCCCCAGCCTGGGCGCCGACAACATCAGGAAGGGCTTCCAATCCACGCTATGGGGTTTCGTCGCGATCGCAGTGTTCATGAGCATGTATTACGTCGTGTTCGGGCTCATTTCGGTGCTGGCGCTCTCATCCAACCTGCTGCTGCTGGTGGCCCTCCTGTCACTGCTGCAGGCGACGCTGACACTGCCCGGCATCGCTGCAATCGCGCTCACCCTGGGCATGGCCATCGACGCCAACGTCCTGATCAACGAGCGCATACGCGAAGAAATGCGCAACGGGGCCACGCCGCAGGCGGCGATCCACGCAGGCTACGAACGCGCATTCGGCACCATTCTGGACTCCAACGTAACCACTCTTATTGCCGGTCTTGCGCTGCTGATCTTCGGCTCCGGTCCGATTCGCGGATTCGCCGTGGTGCATGTGCTGGGCATCCTCACTTCGCTGTTCAGCTCGGTGGTGATCTCGCGCGCAGTCGTCAATCTGAGCTATGGCTCCCGCCGCAGGCTGGACAAGCTGGCGATCGGGAATACGTCGTGGAAATAAGAGGCCATTACAAAATGAGGGGACACGCATCCCTGTGCCTCCATGAAACCAGGGGCCTTTTCGGCCATTCTGAAATTGTCCCCAAGTACAACTGAGCGCTAGCCATGGAATTCTTCAAGATCCGCAAAGACATCCCCTTCATGCGCTATGCGCTGGTGTTCAACGTCATTTCGTTGATCACCTTCCTGCTGGCGGTGTTCTTCCTTGCTACCAACGGGCTGCATTACTCGATCGAATTCACCGGCGGGACGGTGATCGAGGTCGCCTACGACCATTCTGCCGATACCCAGAAGGTCCGCGGCACGCTGGAGAAAGCCGGCTACACCGACACCTCGGTGCAGAACTTCGGCTCCTCGCGCGACGTGCTGATCCGCATGCCGCTCAAGGAAGGCCAGTCGAGCGCCGACCTGTCGAAAAAGGTCATGGATACCCTCGCGGCCGAGGACAAGAGCGTGCAACTGCGCCGCGTCGAATTCGTCGGTCCGCAGGTCGGGCGAGAACTGGCGGAAAACGGCGCCCTCGCGCTGGTCGTCGTCTGCCTCGGCATCATGGCCTATCTTGCGCTCAGATTCGAGTGGCGCTTCTCCGTGGCTGCGATCGTCGCCAACCTGCACGACGTCGTTATCATTCTCGGCTGCTTCGCGCTGTTCCAGTGGGAATTTTCCCTGCCGGTGCTGGCGGCCGTGCTGGCGGTGCTGGGCTACTCGGTGAACGAGTCGGTGGTAATCGCCGACCGGGTGCGCGAGAACTTCCGCAAAATGCGCAAAGCCTCGGTCACTCAGATCATCGACAACGCCATCACCAGCACCATTTCGCGCACCATCATCACCCATGGCAGCACTCAGGTCATGGTGTTGTCCATGCTGATTTTCGGGGGCGCCGCGCTGCACAACTTCGCGCTGGCGCTGACCATCGGCATCCTGTTCGGCATTTATTCCTCGGTGCTGGTCATGGCGCCGATCGTGAAGTGGCTGGGCGTATCGCGCGAACAGTTCATTCGTGCGCCGAAGAAAGACAAGCAGGAAGCGGTCGTATAAACAGCGCGGCCGGTCGACGCCGCTCCTATCTTCGGGAGGCCGGATGAACAAAATACTGGTATGGGACCTGCCGCTGCGGCTGTTTCACTGGCTGCTGGTGGCGCTGGTCGTCGTATCCGTCATCAGCGCCAATATCGGCGGCAATGCCATGCAGATCCACCTGCTCAGCGGCTACACCGTACTCGCCTTGCTGCTGTTCCGCATCTTGTGGGGTTTTTTCGGCAGCACGCACGCGCGCTTCGCTTCCTTCGTTCGCAGCCCCGTCTCCGCGTTCGCCTACCTGAGATCACTGCGCCGCGGCGAAGCGAGCCAGCACCTCGGCCACAATCCTGCCGGCGCCTGGTCGGTGATCGTGATGCTGACAGTATTGCTGGTCCAGGCCAGCACCGGTCTGTTCGCCAATGACGACATCGCGACCGAGGGCCCGCTGGCAAAACTGCTGAGCAAGGACCTGAGCGACCGCATCACCGGCATCCATCACCTGAACATCAAGCTGCTGTACGCGCTGATCGCCCTGCACCTGTCAGCAGTGGCGTTTTACGTATTGGGCAAACATGAGAATCTGGTGAAACCGATGATCACCGGTTTCAAAAGCGTCGCAAACGGCGGCGGCGGGGGCGCGCAGCGTCCCGCGCGAATCTGGCTGGCGGCGGTACTGCTGGCAATTTGCGCAGGAGCGGTCTACCTGCTGGTCAAGTTCAGCTAAGCTTGTTTTTCCCGCGGCCCGGGTTTCGCAGGGCGTAAAAAAAGCCGGGGCACGCCCCGGCTTCCTCTACTAATACAAGATTACTTCTTCTTGCGAAAATCGTCGTGGCAGGCTTTGCACGCCTTGCCGGTCGCGCCGAACTGCGCCTTGATGGCGTCCAGATTGCCGCCCTTGGCAACCTCGGCGAGTTTGCTCATTTCCTGTTGCATCTTCTCCTCGGCCGATTTAAATTTGGCCGCATCCGTCCAGATCTCAGGCTTGGCATCGGTGTCACCGGTGTCGGTTCCGGCAACAAAACCGGCAAATGGCAACTTCGACATCTGTTCCGCGATAGCCGCGTTCATGGCGACCTCGTCCTTGTCGTAGGGCTTCTCCCCCTTGACTACCGGCGCGATGCGGCCGAAATGCTGGGCCATGACGAACAGCGCCGACTTGCGGTACTTGATCGCGTCCTCCGCCTTCTTGAACGGTGCCTGCGCTTGCACGCCAGCGGCGATACCGAAGGCCAGCAACAAACCTACAACCAACTGCGAAAATGACTTCATGAAAACTCCTTCTGAGGGTTGTTTTGTCGAGGCCTTTTCCGGCCCAATGTTTACAGCGGCCCGAATGTATCAAATTCCTGCCGGTCGGTCCTGGTCAACTCGCACCAACCGGCCGGGCGACCCTGTCACAGGTCTACCCGGGCTCTAGGCGCATACACAGCCGCATGCGGTTTTATTCCGGGAAAGCGCAAAAAAACCTGGCTCCGCCCGCAGGCGGCGGGCGCCCTTAGACGCGCCTGGCCAGCTCCGCCGCCTTGCCGGTGTAGGTCCAGGGGGTGAGCGCGAGCAGGCGCTGCCGCTCCGCGTCCGGGATGGCCAGCTGGCCGATGAATTGCCGCAGCGACTCGGGCGTGATGCCTTTTCCCCGGGTGAGCGTTTTCAACTGCTCATAGGGCTCGGGCAAGCCGTAGCGGCGCATCACCGTCTGCACCGCCTCTGCCAGCACCTCCCAGGTCGATTCCAGGTCCGCGCGCAAAGCAGCCGGATTGGCCTCCAGCTTGTTCAATCCCTTGAGACAGGAGACCAGGCCGAGGAGGCTGTAGCCCAGGGCCACGCCCACGTTGCGCAACACGGTCGAATCGGTCAAGTCCCGCTGCCAGCGCGAAAGCGGCAACTTGCCGGACAGGTGGTGCAGCACGGCATTGGCCAGCCCCAGATTGCCTTCGGAATTTTCGAAGTCGATCGGGTTGACCTTGTGCGGCATGGTCGACGAACCGACTTCGCCGGCGATCACCCGCTGCTTGAAATAGCCGAGCGAGACATAGCCCCAGATGTCCCGGTCCAGATCGATGAGCACGGTATTCGCGCGCGCGCAGGCGTCGAAGAGTTCGGCCAGCGCGTCATGCGGTTCTATCTGTGTGGTGTAGGGATTGAACTCCAGCTGCAGCGCCTCGACGAAGTTGCGCGCAAAGCCTTCCCAGTCGAACGCGGGATAGGCGACGAGATGGGCATTGTAGTTGCCCACCGCACCGTTGATTTTGCCCGTAAGACTGACCGCGGCGATGCCCGCGCGCGCGCGCGCGAGCCGGTGAACCACATTGGCCATCTCCTTGCCCATCGTGGTCGGAGTGGCCGCCTGGCCGTGGGTGCGCGCAAGCATCGGCTCATCCGCAAGCTCGTGAGCGAGGATGCGCAGCTTGTCGACGACCTGGTCCAGCGCCGGCAGCATTACCTGTGCGCGCGCGTCGGCGAGCATCAGCGCGTGCGCAAGATTGTTGATGTCTTCCGAAGTGCAGGCGAAGTGGATGAACTCGGCCGCCGCCGCCACCTCGGCCTGGCCGGCGAAGCGCTCCTTCAGCCAGTATTCGATCGCCTTGACGTCGTGGTTGGTGCGCGCTTCGATTTCCTTGACGCGCGCCGCATCGGCTTCGCCGAAGCCGGCCGCCGCCTGCCGCAATTCGGCCACTGTCGCCGCGGAAAAAGGCCGGATCTCGGCCAGACCGGAATCCTGCGCCAGGGCGATCAGCCATTCGATCTCGACCCGCACCCGATAGCGGATCAGCGCCGCCTCGCTGCAGTAGGCGGTAAGCGGCGCAAGTTGCTTGTGGTAGCGCCCGTCCAAAGGCGAAAGGGCGCTGAGCGGTGAGGGCATTTTGCAGTCTTTGACAAATCTGCAGCGAAATTCATTTTACCATGCGCGCCTGTGCAATGCGCCGGAGCGCGCTAGCGCCGATGCTATAATTCGGCCCGTTCCAGTCGAGTCCGCGGCAAATACACCATGAAACTACTCGGTACTCTCACCAGCCCCTATGTGCGCAAGGCACGGGTCGTGCTGGCCGAAAAAAGGATCGACTATACCTTTGAGCTGGAGGACCCCTGGGACGAAAAATCCAGGGTTGCCGACGCCAACCCCCTGGCCAAGGTTCCGGTGCTGGTGCTCGACGACGACAGCACCCTGTTCGATTCGCGGGTGATCGTTGAATTTCTCGACGGCGTGTCTCCGATCAGCCGCCTGATCCCCCACGACAATCGCGAGAAAATCGAAGTCAAGCGCTGGGAGACGCTGGCTGACGGCGTGATCGAGGCTGCGGTCGCGGTGGTGCTCGAGCGCCGCCGTCAGGCGAAACAACAGAGCGACGCCTTCATCAAACGCCAGATGGACAAGATCGAACGCGGCCTGGCGGTGATGGCAAGGGACCTCGGCGAGCAGCCCTGGTGCACCGGTAATGTCTTTACCCTGGCCGACATCGCCTGCGGCGTTGCCCTCGGCTATCTCGACTTCCGCCACGGGACCTACGATTGGCGCGTGCTGCACGCGAACCTGGCGAAACTGGCGGCAAAACTGGCGGAGCGCCCATCCTTCGCCGACACCTTGCCGCGGGAAGTGCAAGCACCTGCTCCGGCATCGCGCAAGAAAATCTGAATCCGGCTGCGCGCAGCCGTCTGCGCCGGTCGCGGCGCCGCTACCCCGGTCTACTGTATCACCCCCCCGCCCAGGCACACTTCGCCCTGGTACAGCACCGCCGATTGCCCCGGCGTAATCGCCCATTGCGGCTGCTCGAATGCGAGTTCAAGCAAATCATTCTCGAGGCGGCCAATACGGCAGGGCGCGTCTGCCTGCCGGTAACGCGTCTTCGCCGCATAGGCGGATGCCGCATCCGGCGCGCCGCCGCTGACCCAGGAAAGATCCGCGGCGCGCAGGCCGCTCTTGAGCAACAGCGGATGTTCGTGGCCGGACACCACTACGAGTTCGTTCTTCTCCATGTCCTTGGCCGCGACATACCATGCCTCCCCTTCGCTCCCGCCGCCTTTCACTCCGCCTATGCCTATGCCCTTCCTCTGCCCCAGGGTGTAGAAAGCGAGGCCCACGTGCTCGCCGATCACCCTGCCCTCCGCTGTGCGGATCGGGCCGGGCGTGTGCGGCAGATAGCGGTTGAGGAATTCGCGGAACGGACGCTCGCCGATGAAACAGATGCCGGTGGAGTCTTTCTTGGCATGCACCGGCAGGCCGGCCTCCCTGGCGATCCTGCGCACCTCGGTTTTTTGCAGCTGCGCCAGCGGAAACATTGCGCTTGCGAGCTGGGCCTGGCTCAGGCGGTGCAAAAAATAGCTCTGGTCCTTGCTCCTGTCCGCCGCTTTGAGCAGTTCGAAACGCCCTGCTCCCGCGCCGGCACCGCTTTCACCAACACCGGCGTCTATACGACGGACGCCGGCACCGCTTCCACCAACGCCGGCGTCTATACGACGGACGCCGGCACCGCTTTCACCAACGCCGGCGTCCACACGACGGACGCCGGCGTAGTGCCCCGTAGCGATGCGCCCGGCGCCGAGTGCGGTGGCGTGATCGAGAAAGGCGCGGAACTTGATTTCAGCGTTGCACAACACGTCCGGGTTGGGCGTGCGCCCGGCCTGATATTCCGCGAGGAAGGCGCTGAATACGCGCTCCTTGTATTCGACGGCGAAATTGACCGCCTCCAGCTCGATGCCGATCACGTCCGCGACCGCGGCGCAATCGATCAGGTCCTGGCGCGTGGAGCAATACGCGTCATCGTCGTCGTCCTCCCAGTTCTTCATGAACAGGCCGACGACGTCGAAGCCGGCGCGTTTCAACAGCAGCGCGGCCACCGACGAATCCACCCCGCCGGACATGCCGACGATGATTTTTTCCTTAGCGCTCATTGCGATATGAAGGAATACCTGCCCTCATGCTCCCCTGTATTTGCCGTCGCAAATCCATTTGGCGTCGGGTTCCTAGTAGACACTGGGCGTCTTTCCCGCGAGCCAGTCGTCGAAGGGCAACACCGCCGCTGGCTGCCCATTGTCGAAAAACCAGCTATCGACGATAAATACCTTCTGCGTTTCCCGCTCGCGGATGCGCGCGGCCCAGTGATCTGCGATGAAAAAGCGCGTGCGCATGAACGGCTCGAGCACCTCATGGAATCGGAGCCAGCCCCGCGCCTGAAACAGCGAGAGAAAGGCGCTGGTATTGGTCGAATGGTCGATGCAGTCCATCTTTCCATTATCCCCGCCGTCGGCGTAATTGCCGCCCCGGTCGCGCCAGACCGGTGTCTGCTCGCCCGCGATCGCGTACATGCGGCCGATGACCACGGAGATCACCTCGCGCTCGGCTGCGGCATCGCCTGCGGCCGCGAGCTGCTGCCGCATGGCCTCGAGCCGCTCTTCAGCATAGACCACCGGCGCCTTGGCATAACAGCCGTAGTTGTAGCAGATCGTCAGTTCCTCGGCGTGCGCGCTCAAACCAGTCAGGGCGAGCACGCCCAGCAGCGCAAGTCCGCGCGCGGCGCCGCTACGCATAATCGATCAGTACATCCAGCGGATAGCGCCTGCCGGCGAGATAGTCCTCCACGCAGTGCAATACCAGCGGGCTGCGGTGGCGCTCGCGCGAAGCGCGTATCTCTTCAGCGTGCAGCCACACCGCGCGCACAATGCCCTCATCGAGCCGGCGCCCGCTCTCGTGCCCGCCCAGTTCGCCGCAAAAGGCGAAGCGCAAATAGGTTACGCCCGCGCCCGACGCCGAGTCCGGCTTGCGCCAGCGATAGATGCCCACCAGTTCGCGCGGCTGAAAATGCCAGGCCGATTCCTCCAGCACTTCGCGCCTACAACCCGCGACCAGCGATTCGTGCTGCTCCAGATGCCCGGCCGGCTGGTTGTACACGAGCCGGCCCTCGTCCTCCTCCTCGACCAGCAGGAACTGCCCGCCGCGCTCTATCACCGCGGCCACCGTGACATTGGGTCGCGGATCCACGGTCAGCGGCTGTTGCTGCGGATGAATTCCGCCATGCGCGCCACGCCTTCCGTGATGGCCTGGTCGGAGGCCGCATAGGAAAAGCGGATGTGCTGCCCCTCGTCGGGCACGCGCGCGCCGAAATGGATGTCCGCGAGCACCGCCACCCCTGCTTCATTCAACAGGCGCTTGCGCAGCGCCTCCGAATCCCTGGAACCTGTCATGCGGCAGGCTTCGGTGACATTGGGCCAGGCGTAGAACGCGCCGCCGGGCAGTTTGCAGCTCACGCCCGGCACCTTGTTCAACAGTCCCACGATCAGGTCGCGCCGCGAAAGAAAGCTCGCGCGCATTTTGCGCGGCTCGTCCTGCGGACCGGTGAGCGCCTCGACAGCGGCCCATTGGCTGATATGCGAAGCGCAGGAGTCGGTGTTGGTTACCCAGCGCACGAACTGCGGCGCGAGGACGGGATTCGACGCAAAACCGATGCGCCAGCCGGTCATGGCCCAGGTCTTGGAAGCCCCGTCGGAAATGATGGTGCGCTCGTACATTCCCGGCAAGGACGCGATCGAGGCGAATTCGCCCTCGTACAACAGGCGCGAATAGATTTCGTCGGCGAAAATCCAGATATCGGGATGCCGGCGCAGCACCGCGGCGATGTCCTCCAGATCCTTTTTCGTCAGGATGCCGCCGGTCGGGTTGTGCGGCGAATTGAGGATCAGCAGTTTGGTCCTGGGCGTGATCTTCGCCTCGAGCTCGGCCGGATCGAAAGCGAAGTTGCGCGCCTCGCGCAGATACAGCGGCACCGGCACCGCGCCGCAGGCGAGGATCTGCGACTCATAGATCGGAAAGCCCGGATTGGGATAGATCACCTCGTCGCCCACGCCGTAATCCGTGGTGCACAGGATGCTGTAGGCAATGAAAGGCTTCGCACCCGCGCCGATTACCACATGCTCCGGATCGATGGACAAGCCGCGCAGGCGCCCCATGTCCGCGGCCGCCGCCGCGCGCAGCTCGGCAATCCCGGCCGAAGGCGTATAGCCATGGCGCCCCTCGCGTATC
>JAENXP010000855.1 GCA_016649475.1 Burkholderiales bacterium
GTTCCACTCGGATGCTTCCGGAAACTCCTCGCGCGTGGTCCGTGTCCATTGTCCGTTGTGCCAGACGAAATAGAGCGCGTCTGATTCTGGAAAGCCTTGCAGCATGCACTGAAAGCAGTCGTAGATGGGCACGTGCATGTATGCCTTACCATCTACAATGTCGAAAATATCAGGCTTATAGCCGCCCTTGGATTTCCAGTGGATATTCATAGGCGGGTAGCAAATCTCCTGGTACCTGTCGAGACCCCGCTTCTGCGACGGAAATCCTGATTCCGTCAGTTCCACATGCCGTTGAATCTGAATGACCCGGCCGTCGGATAGCTTCACTTCCTCCGTCCAGCGGATATCGTTGCTCGCGCAGGCAGAGAAGGCGGCGCTAAGCGCGAACAAACATATCGCTTTGGCGAGAGTTTTCATACGGCTATCCTCCATTCAGATTCGTCGTTACGTAAGGCGTGGCGCATACAAGGAAATTCCAACCCGACCCCTTTTTTAGTCCTCGACCACGTGCATCTGCGTCGGCGGTGTCGGCTCGCCCGCGGTCCCGCCCTTGGACGCGGGCAGCGGGCCGAACTGGATCACTTCGTCCACCAGGAGTCCGCGCGGCAGGATATGGGCGATGAACACCATGGTCACCCTGCCCTTGAGCTGGTTGATGGTGTGGGCGAAGCTCTCGGCGGTCGCCTGGTCGAGATTGCTGGTGGCTTCGTCGAATATGAGCACGCCCGGATTTTTCAGCAGCGCGCGGGCGATGGCGATCCTCTGGCGCTGGCCGCCGGAGAGCCCCACGCCATGCTCCCCGAGCGGGGTCTGGTATCCCTGCGGCAGCTGTTCGATCACTTCGTGAATCTCGGCCATGCGGCACGCAGCGGCGATCTGGGCGAAATCGGCGTGCGCGTTGGCCATCTGCAGGTTGTCGTACACCGTGCCTGAGAACAGCGTCGTTTCCTGCGGTACCACGCCGAAGCGCGCGCGCAGTTCGTTGGCGCTCATGCAGGCGATGTCCTGGCCGTCGACGATGATGCGGCCGTCCCCGGGCGGATAGAAGCCGAGGAACAGTTTCGCCAGCGTGCTCTTGCCGCAGCCGCTGGGGCCGACGAGCACGGTAAGCGCGCCGGGCTTGATCACCAGATTGAGGTTGCGGAAGAGCCAGGGGTGCTTGTCGGAGTAGCGGAACGATACCGCCTGGATGTCGATGCGCCCGCCGCGGCTATCGGTCCCGGGCGAACGCTGCGGCACCAGCGCGTAGGGCTCGGGCGGCATGTCCATCACGTCGCCCAGGCGCTTGACCGAAATGTTGGCCTGCTGGAACTGCTGCCACAGGCCCACGAGGCGCAGCATCGGCTGGCTCATGCGGCTGGCGAACATCTGGAACGCAACCAGCATGCCCACGGTGAACGTGGACGCGCCGCTGGCGGCGTTGGCGGCACTGTCTATCACCAGCAGCGCCCCCATGGTCAGGATCGACAGCAGCATCACCTGCTCCAGCGCATTGGCGATGACGTTGTAGCTGTTGGCGAGCTGCTTGGTCTCGA
>JAENXP010000465.1 GCA_016649475.1 Burkholderiales bacterium
ACCTCCCCTCATACTCCCCTGTATTTGCCGTTGCAAAATTCATTTTGCAACGGGTTCTTAGTAACCGTACTCTATGCCGCCCGGCGTGAAAGTCGCGCGCGCGCGCCGCGCCGAATGGCACTGCATGTTCACCGCCACCGGGTTCATGGTGATATGCGTGGCGGCGGTTTCGACGTGCACGGCGAATGCGGTGGCGTCCCCGCCCAGACCCTGCGGCCCGACGCCGAGCTGGTTCACCGCCACGGACAATGCCTGCTCCAGTTGCGCGCCCTCCGGGTCGGCGCAGCGCGAACCCAGCGGCCGCGTCGCCGCCAGCTTCGCCAGGTGCACGCACAGGTCCGCGGTACCGCCCACGCCTACGCCGACGATGGTGGGCGGGCAACTCTTGCCGCCCGACTCCAGCACGCAGTCGACGACGAAAGTCTTGACCGCATTCACACCCTCGGCGGGGATGGCCATTTTCAGCCAGGAACTGTTCTCCGAGCCCGAGCCCTTGGGGATCATCTCGATCGCGAGCGTCTGGTTCAGATCGGAAAAATCGATGTTGATCACCGGCACGCCACGGCCGCAGGAAGTGTGTTCGTTGGTACGCGTCACCGGGTGCACCACCGAGGAGCGCAGCGGGTGCTCGCGCGTGGCGCGCTCGCAGCCTGTGCGTATCGCCTGCTTCAGCGCATAGCCATCCACGCTCACGTCGCGCCCTATGACCACGTTGTAAATCGGGATGCCGGTGTCCTGGCACAGCAGGTTGGCGTTGTCCTCGGCGACGCTGATGTTCTTGATCATGGTGCCGAGTATGGTCTTCGCGGTGGCATTGGTTTCATCGCGCGCGAGCGCGGCGATGCCCGACTTGATATCGGGCGGCAGCATCTTGAGCGCACGGATGTAAAGTTCCTTGGCCGCGTCCTCCACCTGTTTCAGATCCACATTCATCTGCTGTTTCGCCCTTATCCCGGCACGCATGGACCATTGAATATCACTTTTCCATTGAGGCCTTGCTGCTTCATTCTAATCCGGCGGCCGCAAGCCCGCCATGTGCTAGTTCGACATACCAGGCTTCGCGAGCAAGCTCGCTCCCACAACTTCCTCTGCGTGGCCGGTATGCTTCGAAATCAGTGTGCCGCGATACTAGAGCACGAGGGCGAAAGCCAGACCCGCCGCGAGCGCCGCACCCGCGGCCCAGGCGAGCAGGCTTTTCTGCCAGCCGCGCCAGGGCAGGAACTCCAGCGCGAGCAGGCGCAATCCCCCGCTGAGGTGTGCCGCCAGCAGCAGCACCAGTCCGGTTTCGGCGAATTTCACCAGCGGCTGTTCGGTCCAGACCAGCAGCGTGTCCAGCCTGGCTTCGCCCTGGAACGCCTGTCCCAGTGCCCAGAAATGAAACGGCAGAAAAAAGCACAGGGCCAGCCCCGACAGCCGGTGCACCAGGAATGCCCACCAGGCCGGATGGTTTCTGGCTCGGTAATCGTTCTTCATACCGGCGCCACAAATACCGCCCAGCCCGCGCGCAGGCCGAAAGCAAACAGCGCGAGCGCAATTGCGCCCATGAACCAGTCGAGAGACGCGCTGCGCCAGCCCAGCCACTCCTGGCACAGGCTGCGCAGCCCTATGGGCGCATGCACGGCAATCGCAAGCACGTACAGCGCATAGAACGCGAGTCCGACCGCGTTGCCCCGGGTGCGCGCGAGGATGGCCTCGCCGGACAGTCCGTGGCGTACCGCGTAAATAATGGTGGCGAGGTGCGCCAGCACGCACAGCGCGAGCAGCGCGGCGCTGGCGCGCTGCGCGATCCACAACCAGGTTTCGGATTTTGCACCCGGCCGCGGGGCCGCCACCGGCACGGCGGCGTAGCCCTGCCCGGTGCCGTTCACAGCTCGCCCTTCAACGCTGCAATCGCCACTGCGCGCTTGAGCCCGGCGATGGAAGCGGTGGGCGCGATGCTCTTGGGGCAGCGCTCGCTGCAGCTCAGATGGGTATGACAGGCGTGGCAGCCGGCGTCGCCCGCGACCGCGGCCAGGCGTTCACGCCTGGCGCCGTCGCGCACGTCGTTGACCAGGGTCCAGGCGCGGTTCAAGGCGGCCGGGCCGAGATAGTCCGGGTTCCAGGAGACGACATCGCAGGAGGCGTAGCACACGCCGCAGCCTATGCATTCGATGCCGGCATCGGCCGCAACGCGCCCGGGGGAGTCGGACGCGACGCGCGCGAACGCGTCCTTGCGCGTGGCACGGGGCGCGAACTGGCCGCGCGCGCGTGCCCACTTGTCGAAAAACTCGCGCATGTCGGTGACCAGGTCCTTCACCACAGGCAGATTCGCGAGCGGCGCGATCTGGATGGCGTTTCCCTTGGCCACTTTCGCCACGTGGGTGCGACAGGTCCAGCGCGCGACACCGTTGACCGCCATTGCACAGGCGCCGCACATGCCGACGCGGCAGGCGAAGCGGTAGGACAGGGTGGCATCGATGTTGCGCTGGATGTAGGTCACCACGTCGAGCACGCTCTGGCTTTCCTGGCGCGGCACTTCGTAGCTGCGGTATTCACCGTCGCCGCCGCCGCGCCAGACCGAGACCTGCAACAGGTTCATTGAACTATTCCATTCATGTCGACAAGGCCATGCCCGCAGATTCGTTCGCTGGTTGACCTGTACAAATGGCCTGCCGCTCAAGCAGCGCGGGTACGCCGCGCCATCGCCGCGGTCCACGCTCCCGGATTGACCAGGCTGCGCGGCGTTTCCCCGACCAGGACTTGCAGCACCTGCTTCACCGCCGAATGCGCGAGTTCGCGCATTGCATCGCCCGACAGCCCCGCCACATGCGGGGTGAGGATCAGGTCGTTCAGATCCCACAGCGGACTCGGTTCGGCCAGCGGTTCTTCCTCGAACACGTCGAGGGCCGCACCGGCGATGCGGCCTTCCGCGAGGGCGCGTTCCAGCGCCTTTTGCTGCACGATCTTGCCGCGCGCCGTGTTGATCAGCAATGCATGGGGCTGCATGCGCTGCAACTGGGCCTCGCCTATCATGCCGCGCGAGCCCTCGTTGAGCTCGGCATGGATGGAAACCACGTCGGAGCGCTCCAGCAGTCCGCCCAGGTCGCTCAGCATGGTCGCCCCCAGCGCCTCGGCTTTCGCCGCCGGCACGTGCGGATCGTAGGTGAGCACCTTCATGCCGAAGGCGGCGATGCATTTGCGCGTCATTTCGCTGCCGATCAGCCCCAGGCCGATAA
>JAENXP010000019.1 GCA_016649475.1 Burkholderiales bacterium
GTTCACTATTCCCCGATAGCTCAGCTGGTAGAGCGACGGACTGTTAATCCGCAGGTCCCAGGTTCGAGCCCTGGTCGGGGAGCCACCGGTTACTTTAGGAAATGCATACACTTAGCCCAGCCATCGCGGTTGGGCTTTTTGCATTTTGGGGGGTCGCTATACCGAAAGTCCGCGAGCCGGTATAGATCAAATGGGGCATTGGAGCAACGGCCGAAACCGCGATGGAATGTGACGTTTGGACTATATACAGGCGTGGCACTCCGGACTACGCTAGCTTCGCGTAACTCCCCGTTCCATGCCAGCAGGGGGGGCCGAGTAACCGCGATGCCAAAAGGCAGGTGCCCATGAATCCTTTCAAAGTATTCAGTGATCTATTTGCACGCCCCAAGCCCGTAGCCAGGGAAGTTTCGACAACGCACCTGGCCTTCGTTCGCGCGTTGGCCATCGTTCGCGACTACCGTGCGATTCTCGAGAAACCGAATGACGATGCGGTTTATGGCCCCCTACGCTCGGAAAAAGATCTTCCACACAACAAGGAAGCAATCCGACAGGCCATATTTATTCTGCAGATTGCGATCGCGTCGCCGGCGGGACGCGTCGAATTGATCAACGCACTGTCTCCCGAGGATGCGCAGTACGTCTTGTCCGAGAGCTTCGCCAAGGGGCTTGATTCCGGTCTGGCATCCCTGGACTTGTATTCCCCTGAAACCCGGCTAAGTGAGCAAAAAAAACTGACGAAGGACATTGCCAAATTCATGAGCAAACTTACTCCAGTTGAGCGCAAGACGCTGGAAGAATTGAAGATGTCTGATCGACGACATTAGATATTGCTGTCAGAGGGTGACGCAATGGGCGTTGTTGATAAGTCTACGTACGCGTTTGGCTGTCCTAAAAGTCGAGTGCGGGAGGAAGGGCCCGTATTGGAGTATGGATCGGGTTATGGAGCATCGTGGGGGTCGCCTCCGAATCTCTCTCAGTCTAGTGCCCCCCCAAAAAACAGGCGCACGGTTAAGAGCGATATCCGGGTAGGAAGGAGGTGTTCTATCATGCGATTCATCCTGTGCTTCCTGCTTGCCCTGGTCGCAGCACCGGCTTGGGCCGATTGGGTGAGGATAGACGAGAACGCTTACACCATCTATTACATTGACCCCCTGTCAATCCGCAAGAACGGCAACTATCGCAAGGTGTGGGGAGTACAAGACCTGAAGCGCAGAGACAGACAGGATGGCGAAATGTCGCGGCGAGTGTTGTGGGAACATGACTGCAAGGACGAACGTTCCCGGGTACTCGCGTTCTCGTTGCACCCCGAGCCTATGGTTAGCGGAAAGGCGCTATTTTCGGATAGCACTGCGAGTACATGGAGCGCGGTTCCACCAAATACAGTCGCACAGACCGTGCAGCAAACGGTCTGCGCCAGGTAAGGCAGCCTAGCCCTGACACCCTGCCCTTAGGGCCAAATGGAACTGCTTTGCCTTTGGTAAGCCGCGCTTTGCGGCTTCCGACTGCGTCTGAGCCGACGCCCACGCCACCGTTTCAGACGCACTCGAACATCCTCCTTCCTGCCGACAAGGTATCGGGCACGCGCCGTTGGGCTAGCTTGCTTGCCTGTGGCTCAATCAGCGAGACCAATATGCCGCCATCGCATTGCGCTGCACAATCTTGCTCCACGAACGCTGTATTTAGAGTATAATTCGCGGCCCTCTCCCTAGGTCTATCGGTCGACGGGCGCCAGGAGAGTAATTTGATTTTTATACATATGCTTCAATTAGTTAGGATGGATTGTTAATACCAAAGGGTTGGCATGCGCCGGCCCAATTAATACAATATAAATCAATTGATTATAAGAGAAAGTTAAACTAATTTTCTGTACTTCGCGAGTCAGCAAGCTATGGCCTGTACAGCGCAGACAGACTTGGTTTTTCGCCGGCTTCACCTTAATTTACGCAAGGAGTACTTGAAATGTATGCAACCCCGATCCTGCAATATCTCAAAAAGAACGGCCAGCAGCTTGATCGGGAGATCGCTGCAGCGACAGGGATTCCATTGCCCAAGGTGCGCCTGTCTCTATCCGACCTGTCGGCACGGGGCGAAATATCCCGCTGCAGCGTTACCAGGTTCAACGACGGCAAAGCGATAGAAGGGATGCTCTGCCGCATCGCCGGAACCATTCCGCCCAAGACACCTGGCAGGAAACCCGGAACATAAGGGACGCGACCCAGGCTCGACCAACCGCGGTCGCCATACGCACACGCCAGCGGCATTCGCCGCTGGCCCTTACAGCAGTACCTCCTCTCCCACTTTCAGGATTTTCCATGACACTTTCCATGTATCAGGCGAGCGTGCCGCGCTTCGTCAACATTCTCGGCAATCTGGCTGGCATCCTCGATAAAGCGCAGGCCCACGCCGACGCGAAGAAGCTCGATCCCGTCGCCCTGACCAGCTATCGCCTGTTTCCCGACATGCTCCCCATGACCAAGCAGGTGCAAATCGCCTGCGATGCAGCCAAGGGCGCTGCGGCGCGACTGGCCGGAATCGAAATCCCGTCGTTCGAAGATAATGAAACGACGCTGGCCGACCTGAAGGCGCGTATCGCCAAGACCCTCGCCTTCCTCCAGACTGTGACGCCGGCACAGATCGACGGCAGCGAAGACAAGGTAATCGTGATCAAACGCGGCGACAAGGAAACGCGCTATAGCGGCATGCAGTACCTGCTCGGCCATGCGCTGCCGAATTTCTATTTTCATGTCACCACGACCTACAATATCCTGCGCCACAACGGCGTTGAACTCGGCAAGCGCGACTACCTCGGCAACCCTTAGCCACCCCGGCTTGGGTCCGCGTTCAGGTTTGGCCGACCGGCGCTGAATTCATTCGTGTGCCGTTGAGGTCGCCGGCGATCTCGCCGGTACGCGGTCGCAGGTCGGCTAGTGAACGAATTCCGCCCAGGCGTGAAATGCGCGCCCGCCGCCAACTCACCTTGGCAGGCCAAGGAATCACATAAGTTGCTCTTATATTCGATAGGAGAAGCCGATGTTTGAGTGGTTTGCCAGCCCCGAGGCCTGGATAGCCCTGGGCACCTTGACCGCGCTGGAAATCGTGCTGGGTATCGACAACATAATCTTCATCTCCATCCTGGTGGGCCGACTTCCCGTCGAGCAGCGCGACTTCGCCAGGAGAATGGGGCTGGGTCTGGCCATGATTGCCCGCCTGGCCCTGCTCTTCTCTCTGTCATGGGTAATGGGGCTGACCGAGCCCTGGTTCACCATATTCAAACAGGGAATCTCCGGACGCGATGTCGTGCTCATTGCTGGCGGCTTGTTTCTCCTCGGCAAGGCGACGCACGAAATCCACAACAGCCTCGAAGGCGTCGAAGATCACGGCAACGCGACTGCCGCCGCGAGTCTGGGAATGGTACTGGTGCAGATAGCGATTCTGGATATCGTCTTCTCTTTGGATTCGGTGATAACCGCCGTCGGACTGGCCGACCATGTGTCCATCATGGCAATCGCCATCATCCTCGCCGTCGTGGTGATGTTGGCAGCGGCGAAGCCCATAGGGAATTTTGTCGATGAACATCCGACTATCAAAATACTCGCACTTTCGTTTCTGCTCCTGGTCGGCGTCACGCTCATGGTCGAAGGGTTCGATGTGCACGTTCCCAAGGGCTACATCTATTTCGCCATGGCATTTTCGGTCGCCGTGGAAATGCTCAATATTCGCATGCGCAAATTGCGCTCGCAGCCGGTCAAGCTGCACAAGCAGATGCGCGACCGCGACTCAAGCTAATCGCGCCAGCCGGCGCGGCCACGGGCGCCCGACTACCTGAGGCAATCCTCCGGCTTCAGGGCTTGCCGGCCGGACACCAGGCCGACCGAGACCCGTCCCGGCGAAATCTGCTCCATGGGACCGGTGACCGCCGCGGACAGCGCGCAGCGACCGATCTCGACCAGGCGCCCGGCCTCTAGCGCGATGATGCGCAGTTGCAGGCGTGTGGCATCCGGAACCAGCAGGCGCATGCGCCCGGCAATCGCCACTGGTGCCGACAACGCCAGTTCCGTGGTGCCGTAGACGTGGTTGGAGAAACCGGCCAGCGCGTCTATTTCCTCCAAATTACCGCCTTTTTTCCGATACACCTTCAGCGTGCCGCCGATGTGCGGAGTGATGACTGCGGCGATTTCCGCGCGCCCGTCACCGTCCAGATCGGCGACACCGACCGGATTCAGCCAGCGATTTTGCGTTCCGACCGCCGCGGACTGCGCGTCTATGGCCAACCCGTCGGCGTCCAGGCGGATGATCACCAGCCGCGAACCGTCGTCGCGCCGGCTGACAATGGCAAGAATGGATACCGGCTCGCCGGGTGCAAGCTGTATCAGGCGCGGCGCAAGATCTTCGAATACTTCCTCCTGCGGCAGTTGCAGCGCGAGCTTGCGTCCGCTGTTCGTGGTCGCGCTCAGGCGCGCGTATTCGTGCGGCCGCCCAAGGGCGAAATGTCCGTAGCGTTCGACCGGCGCGGTGTAACGCGCTTCGACAATCGATTCCGTCCCGACGGTCGCCGTGGCCAGGGCAAACACGAGTGCGGCGCCATAGGACAGGCTCCGGACGCCCGCTGACAGGATTGCGCGCGTGCGCGCAAGCCAGATTCCATTCATGCTGAATCGCCAGCGCATTTTGCACCTGATGGTTTGGGCCGATGACCGGGTCTGCGCGGAGGACCGCTTTCCGCACTCGAAGAATGCAGAAGCCGGGCCCGTGCAGGCAACATTCGCCACTATATATAATGCGCGCTTCGGCCGCAGGACGGCATTTCCATGAGGTGGCTCAGATGCAAGGCAAGAAGGCCGGCGATTTCGACCCTGAAGTGCTGAAACTCTTCGACAAGTATGTGCACGGCATCATCAGCCGCCGCGGTTTCCTGTTCGGCGCGGCCAAATACGCAGTCGGCGGCGTTACCGCTACCGCGCTGCTCGACGCGCTCAACCCGAAATTCGCCGAGGCGCAACAGGTGAAACCGGATGACGGCCGCATTGACGCGCGATTTGTAGAGTATGTCTCTCCCGATGGCCATGGCAGGATGCGCGGCTACCTGGTGCGGCCGGCGCGGACCGCAGGCAGGCTGCCAGGCGTGCTGGTGGTGCACGAGAACCGCGGCCTGAATCCGCACATTGAAGACATCGCGCGGCGCCTTGCGCTCGACAATTTCCTGGCATTCGCGCCGGATGCGCTGTTTCCACTGGGCGGCTATCCGGGCAGCGAGGACAAGGCGCGCGAGCTTTTCGCCACACTCGATCAGTCGAAATCCAGGGAAGATTTCGTCGCCGCGGCGGGCTTCCTCGAGGCGCTGCCCGGGTGCTCGGGCAAGATCGGCGCGGTGGGCTTCTGCTATGGCGGCGGCATCGTCAACATGCTGGCGACGCGGCTGACGAAACTGTCCGCGGCTGTACCGTTCTACGGCCGTCAGCCGGCCGCCGCGGACGTGCCGAAAATAAAGGCGCCGCTGCTGCTGCACTACGCGCAGAACGACGAGCGCATCAACGCCGGAAGCGCGGCCTACGAGGCGGCGCTGATTTTGGCCAAGGTCAAATTCGAATCCTACGTTTATCCGGGCACGCAGCACGGTTTCAACAACGACACCACCCCGCGCTACGACGAGGCTGCGGCAAAACTGGCCTGGCAGCGGACCATCGCGTTCTTCGACGCACACCTGCGGGCTAGCTGATCACGGCGCAGCAGCGCCGCACCGGACCCGTACGCTGACAGCGACTCAGCCTGCTTTCGCAGCAGGTCGCGGCACCACGCTTGCCAGACGCGCGCGCTGCAGCAAGATGATCAGCGCCAGCAGCAGGAACGCCGGCAAGAACATCCACTCCTTGTCCGGACGATCGGCCTCGAGTTCGATCGTGGTGATTTTGAATCCGGGTTCCATGCCCAGCTTTTCGGACTGACTGCCGAATCCCACCTGCCCGACGCTCACGTCGGTGCCCAGGGTCACCAGCGTGAGGCCGATTTTCTTCAAGCGGTCGCGTGCCGGCGCTTTCGGTCCGAGCGGCAGCAGCACGCCTTTCTTGACTTCTCTGCCTTCCATCGTCAGGCCTTCGACCCATATGCGCAAGCGTTCGTCAGCGGGTTTTGCCTCGATGACTTTCATGATCTCGGTCGCCGGGGCCTGAACGTGCGCCGGATAGACCATGTCCCACCAGTAACCCGGCCGGAACAGAGTGAAGGTGATCAGAAACAGCGCAAGAGTTTCATACCAGCGCGTGCGCACCAAAAAGTATCCCTGCGTCGCGGCGGCGAATATAAGCATACCCGCGATTGCACTGATTACCGTCAGTACCAGGTGCAGGGTCCCGTCTATGCCGATCATCAACAGCTGCGTATTGAAAATGAACAGGAAGGGCAGCACCGCGGTACGCAGGCTGTAGAAGAACGCGGTAACGCCGACCTTGATCGGGTCGGTGCGGGCGATCGCCGCCGCGGCGAACGATGCAAGGCCGACCGGCGGCGTGACGTCGGCCATCAGGCCGAAATAGAACACGAACATATGCACGGCGATCAGCGGCACCAGCAAGCCGCTCTGCGCGCCGAGCTCTACCACCACGGGCGCCATCAAGGTCGAGACGACGATGTAGTTGGCTGTGGTCGGCAGCCCCATGCCGAGGATCAGACTGATCACTGCGACCAGAAACAGCATGATCATCAGGTTGCCGCCCGAGATGAGTTCGACGATCTCGGTCATTACCAGGCCGATGCCGGTGAGCGACACGGTGCCGACGATGATGCCGGCGGCCGCTGTTGCGACACCGATGCCGATCATATTGCGCGCGCCGGCGGCCATGCCGTCGAACAACTCGAGAAAACCCTGCTTCACCGAGGCGGTCATATCACCCTCGCCGCGGAAATGGACCATCAGCGGACGCTGCGTGATCATCACCACGATCATGAACAGCGTCGCCCAGAATGCCGAGAGTCCGGGCGAGAGTTCCTCGACCATCAGGCACCAGATCAGCACGACGACGGACAACAGGTAATGCAAGCCGGATTTCAGTGTCGGCCCGGTTTCGGGCAGTTCGAACACCGGTGCTTCGGGATCATCGAGTTCGAGCACCGGTTGGCGCGAACCAAACCAAACCAGGCCGACGTATGCGGCGACCAGGCCGGCTCCGACGATATAGGTCGATCCGGCGGGAAACACGCCCTTGATCCAGCCGATTCCCCAGTAGACGATACCCGAGAGGACGACGAGGCCGCTGATGGTCATCAGGTACGCGATGGTGCGCTGCGCAAACGTCGATTGGCCGCGTCGCGGCAGGCCCGAGAGGTTCGCCTTCAGCGCTTCCAGGTGCACGATGTAGAACAATGCGATATAGGAAATGATCGCCGGCAGGAACGCGTGCTTGATCACCTGGGTGTAGGGAATGCCGACGTACTCGACCATCAGAAATGCCGCCGCGCCCATCACCGGCGGCATCAATTGACCGTTGACCGAGCTGGACACTTCGACCGCGGCGGCCTGATCGGGCCGGTAGCCCACCCGTTTCATCAGCGGAATCGTGAAGGTGCCGGTCGTCACCACATTGGCGATGGAGGAGCCCGAGATGATGCCGGTGGCCGCAGAGGACACCACCGCTGCCTTGGCCGGGCCGCCGCGCATGTGGCCGAGCAGGGCGAAGGCGGATTTGATGAAGTAATTGCCTGCGCCCGCTCGATCGAGCAGCGAACCGAACAGGACAAAGAGGAAGATGAAGCTAGTCGAAACCCCGAGCGCGATGCCGAACACCCCCTCGGTGGTGAGCCACATGTGCGACATGCCCTTGGAGAGCGATGCGCCCTGGTGCGCGATCATCTCGGGCATGTATTGCCCGGCGAAGACGTAGACGAGGAACACGATCGCGACGATCGCCATCGCCGGTCCCAGCGCGCGTCGTGCGGCCTCGAGCAGCAGGACCATGCCGGCCACGGCGACGACAAGATCCATGTTCGTCGGCAGCCCGGGCCGCGTCGAAAGCTGCGTGTAGAAGAGGAAAATGTACCCGGCGCAGAACGCGCCTGCCGCAGCGAATACCCAGTCGATGGCGGGAACGTATGCGCGCGGCGAGCGCTTGAACGCCGGATACGAGACGAAAGTCAGGAAGATCGCGAAGGCGAGGTGAATCGAGCGCGCCTCCGTGGCGTTGAATACGAGAACGCCGAATGTATAAGGCAGGGGCGACGCGTACCAGAGCTGGAACAGCGACCACGCGAGGGCGATGCCCAGCATGGCCTTGGCGACCGCGCCGGTGGGCGCGCGGCCTCCCAGGTCGGATTCGGCCACCAACTCCTTTGCGTTGACCGGTGCTGCGGCGTCATTTTTTTTCTGGTCGGCCATGTCCCCTCCAGCGCAGCCTCCAGCGCAGTGAGCTGAGGCCCTGGGCCGGCTCGAAGCGCAAATCGGACAATAAACAGGCCGGGCGCAGCGCGCCCGGCCTGTATCTGCAAAGCGAGCCTACATCCAGCCCTTTTCTTTGTAATATTTTATCGCGCCGTCATGCAGCGGCGCGGACAGGCCGTCCTTGATCATGTTCTTCGGATCGAGATGCGCGAAGGCGGGGTGCAGCTTCTTGAAATCGTCGAAGTTCTCGAAGACGGCCTTCACGACCTGGTACACGGATTCCGCCGGCACTTTGCTCGACGAAACGAAGGTCGCCAGCACGCCGTAGGTTTGCGTCGGGTCCGGATTGCCCGCATACAGGCCGCCCGCTATCGTCGCCTTGGCATAGTAAGGGCTGCCCTTCAGCAGTTTGTCCACGGCCGGCCCGGTCAGCGAAACGAGTTTCGCACCGCAGGTCGTGGTCGGATCTTGGATGTTGGCCGAGGGGTGGCCGACGCCGTAGAAAAAGCCGTCGATCTTGTTGTCGCACAGCGCGGCGCCATGCTCGTCAGCCTTCAGCTCGGAGGCGAGCGAGAAATCGCTGGTCTTCCAGCCCATCGCACCCAGCAGCTCTTCCATCGAGGCGCGCGTTCCGGACCCGGGATTACCGATGTTGAAGCGCTTGCCTTTCAGGTCGGCGAAAGTCTTCACGCCCGCTTCCTTGCGTACCAGCACCGTGAACGGCTCCGGATGGATCGAGAACACCGCGCGCAGCTCTTTGAACGGGCCCTGGTCCTTGAACACGCTGTCGCCTTTCCACGAGTGGTATTGCCAGTCGGACTGGGCCACGCCCATGTCGAGTTCGCCAGCCCGGATGGTGTTGATGTTGTAGACCGAGCCGCCTGTGCTCTCGACCGAACAGCGGATGCCGTGGGTCTTGCGATCCTTGTTCACCAGGCGGCAGATCGCGCCGCCCGCGGCGTAGTACACGCCGGTAACGCCGCCGGTGCCGATAGTGATGAATTTTTGCTGGGCAAGCGCAGCGGGGGCCGGTACCAGCAGGGCAAACGCCAGTGCTACACCAAGCGATTGAAAGGGGATGCGCATAGTATTCTCCTAAGGTGCAAGGGTTTTGGAACCGGCCGCAACGGCTGCAAGCGTTCTGCCGGTGGCGTACGTTGTCGGGGTGAGCTCGAACTAAGAACGCCTGCTACATATGGACAATACAAGCTTGGACGCGAGCATGTCAACCGCGTAGCGCAATTGTACTTGCTCGCGCGACGCCAGTGCCATTCAATTCGCGGGATGGCCACGCCTGCGGCAGGAATTCGATCATGCCAAGCCTCTGAGCTCGCGCAAAACGACTGAAAGCATGGCGATATCGGCCGCCGTGGCTATCCGAACTTCCGCCAAAAGCTGCTGATAGCGATCGAAGTGAAATACCCGGCGAGCCTGCCAGGCAGCGACGAGCAGCTGGCTGTCCTGCTGTTCCGGGCTTTCCCGCAGCACCTGCGCGGCGAGATCGCGCGCCTGATTCGACAGATCGTCACGCAATGCCGTCCGCGCCAGTCCCTGCCAATGCGTTTCCACCTTCAGCGCTTCGATCTGGTCGCCGAGCCAGTGCAGGTTGAGCAGCCCCCCCAGCGAGAAATAGACCTGCGCCACCAATGCGATGGGCCGGTCGAGATCCGTAGCGACTTCGACAAAGTCCAGGGCGGAATAAAGCTCCTCCAGTCCCGCGATCCGGCGGACCAGCGGCAATGGGACCCCGAGTTCGGAGTATCGCCGCATGACTTCGTCGAGCTTGGCCCGATAACCCGCGGCGACTACCTCGTGCAGATTGTCCGCCAGCGCGTCTACGCTGGATCTGAAGTGCTCCCGGGTCTTGGCAAGGTCGCGCAGATGATCGCGGTGACGCAGGAACCACAGCGTTCCGCGGTTGACCAGGCGCAGGCATTCCAGAACCATGGCGGTTTGAGTCGCGTCGGCGATCTGGTTATCCAGCGCTTCGATGGTCTGCCATAGCGGAACCAGTCCGAATACTTCCCGGGTCGCGATATAGGCGCGCACGATATCCGGCGCGGCTGCGCCGGTCTCCTCCCGCAGCCGATGGACGAAACTGGGGCCCACCCGGTTGACCATGCTATTGACGACGTGCGTCGAGATGATCTCCCGCCGCAAGGGGTGGCGCTGAATATGATCCGGGAAGCGCGTTCTCAGCGGCTGCGGAAAGTGGCGCTGCAGCGCAGTGCGAATGTAGGGATCCTCGGGGACGTCGGACGCGAGCATGATCTCGAACAATTCCATTTTGCTGTAAGCCAGCAGCACCGCCACTTCCGGGGTGGTCAGTCCGATTCCGGCTGCCTTGCGCTCTGCGATCTGCTCCTCGAACGGCAGGTATTCGATGCGCCGGTTCAAGCGGCCGTTCTTGGCGAGGTACTGCATATAGCGCGCCTGCGCGTCGAGCATCGATTTGGCGCGCGCGGCCGTGACCGACAGTATCTGGGTCTGGAAATAATTGTCGCGCAGCACCAGCATCGCAACGTCATCGGTCATTTCGACCAGCAGCTGGTTGCGCTGGTCCTCGGTAAGCAGGCCCTCCTCGATGACCAGATTGAGCAGGATCTTGATATTGACCTCATGGTCGGAACAGTCAACGCCCGCCGAATTGTCGATCGCATCGGTGTTGATACGCCCGCCCTTCAGGGCAAATTCAATGCGGCCCAGTTGCGTAAGCCCGAGGTTGCCGCCCTCGGCGACTACGCGGCAACGCAGGTCCGCACCATTGACGCGAACGGCGTCATTGGCCCTGTCTCCAACGTCGGCATTCGATTCCTGGCTGCCCTTCACATAGGTGCCGATCCCCCCGTTGTAGAGCAGATCCGCAGGAGCCAGCAGCAGCGCGCGGATCAACTCCAGCGGCGTCATGGTCTCGGCCTCGATTCCCAGCGCCGCGCGCGCCTGTACCGAAAGCTTGACCGACTTCGCGCTGCGCGGGTAGATGCCGCCGCCCGGTGAAATCAACTTCGGATCGTAGTCCGCCCAGGACGAGCGCGGCAGCTTGAACAAGCGCTCGCGTTCGGCAAAGCTGGCGGCGGGATCGGGGTCGGGGTCTATGAAGATATGCCGATGATCCGCCGCCGCGACCAGTTTGATGTGCCTGGAAAGCAGCATGCCGTTGCCGAAGACGTCGCCCGACATGTCGCCGATGCCCACCACGGTGAAATCCTGCTCCTGGGTATTCAGTCCGAGTTCGCGGAAATGCCGCTGCACCGACTCCCATGCGCCGCGCGCCGTGATCGCCATCTTCTTGTGATCGTAACCCACTGAACCGCCCGAGGCGAAGGCGTCCCTCAGCCAGAAGCCGTATTCCTTGGACACGGCATTGGCGTAATCGGAAAAACTCGCCGTCCCCTTGTCGGCGGCGACCACCAGGTAGGGATCGTCGCCATCCCGGCGCACGACGTCCACGGGCGGCACCGATTTGCCGGCGACCAGGTTATCGGTGATATCGAGCAAACCGCGCAAAAAGACGTGGTAGCACGCGATGCCCTCCTGCAGGACCGCATCGCGTTCGGCCGAAGGCGGTGGCCTTTTCACCACGAATCCCCCTTTTGATCCTACCGGCACGATCACCACGTTCTTGACCTTCTGCGCCTTCATCAGTCCGAGTACTTCGGTGCGGAAATCCTCCATCCTGTCGGACCAGCGCAATCCTCCGCGCGCCACCTTGCCGCCGCGCAGATGAATACCCTCGACGCGCGGCGAATAGACGAATATCTCGAATACCGGCCTGGGCTCCGGCAAGCCCGGAACCAGGCTGGAATCGAGCTTGAAAGACAGACGGGGCTTGGGATCATTCCCGTCCAGCTGAAAGTAATTGGTACGCATCGTGGCTTGTA
>JAENXP010000556.1 GCA_016649475.1 Burkholderiales bacterium
CCTCCAGCAGGGCCTCGTAATCGGGGCGACCCGTTTCGCCTGGCTTGTGGATCCACAGGCCGTCGACGTAGAGGTGAAGCACACGAAACCCGCGCGCCTCGACAAGCTCCTTCGTTTGCAGGAGCACCTCCCGGCCGTAAGCATTCACTGCTTCGTGCGCCTCGATACGGCCGAAGCGGGCATTCTTGTATCCCAGATAGCCGAAGCAGGTCACCAACAACCACTTGTGGGCCGAGTAACGGCGTCGGTAGGCTTCGACGCGGGGGTCATCATCGGGAAGCTGGCGGATGAGCGCTTTGTAGCGGTTGCGTTTTTCGAGCAGTGGCTCAAGTGTCTCCGGGACCAACCCCTGTCGGTGGCGGCAAATGGGGGTGCCCAATTCGGGGACGAGTTCTCCCTGGCAGCATTTTGCTCCTACGGTTTCAGGCGAGACGTTGAAATGCACCATGATGCTGGGATACATGGCGGTGAAGTCAAGTTCGGCAACGTGCTCGTGCAGACCAGCGATGGGCGTGTAGACTAGCCCGCCTTTGTCGGCCGACAATAAATCAAGGCCGCTTTTAAGTGATTCGGGCTGACGTTTCTGCCAGGGGACAAGTATCCCGCGCCGCAGCGCTGTGGCGACCTGCATGGCGCTGATACCTGTTCCTGTTGAGACACGCGCTACGGTCTGGGGCGGTAGGCCGCAGAGGCGGGCGATTTCGAGGATGCCATCCAATCCATAGTCGTTGGCAAGAAAGGCGTTTTGGCAATCCATGTGCCAGCGTCCGGATAGTAGGTGTTGCTCGTTGCGGAAGACCACCCGCCCATAGGAGAAATAGGAGGAAGCGGATTTGCGCTGCACCTGGCGCTCCTGGTCGCGATTGAGCGGTAGTGCAATACCGTAATGCTGTGACAGCTCCAGCAAACGCGGCAGGATGTAGTTGTCGCCATAGGTGCTGATGAGTACATCAGGATCGTAATGCTCCAGCAGGTGGCGTATGCCGAGAACAAGCTGACGGCTGCGAGCGCGCGGGAAGCGCATTGTCTTGCCCTCGATCTCAACCAGTAGATCGCCGCGGTGGCCGCGACTGGGATCGCGCATGTCGCCGTCCAAGCGCAGCGTCATCGTGCGTAACTGTGGCAGGCTGTAGTCGATCTCATAGGGCGTGTCGAGCGCCTTGATGTTGCGAATGCGCCCCTGCTCTACGTCGACGGCGCAGTAGGCCAGCGGGAAGATGCCGCGCGCCAGCACATAGCGCTGAGGCAAGGGAATATCAGCGTTGTAATAGGTCAGGTCGGGTCGGAAATCGGCCACCAGCCGAAACAGACGCGCAAGTTGATCCGGGACCCTTACCGAGACTTTCAAGACTTCAATTGACCGGTCAAGGAAAAGGTCGATCTGCTCATCGCGCGCCAGATCGACTGGTGCGCGGCGATGCCGCAATAGCTCACAAACCGCACGCAGTTCATGCTGGGGGCCGTGAACGTAAAACGCCGGCGAGAAGCTGTCGTGTAGTGGGTGGCTGCGGCCTTGCGGGTCGATCAACCAGATGCGCATGCCATCCCCGTGAGGGTATACATCGAACAACCAGCCAAAGAGCGTCTGGGGCGCTGCCATGGTTTCGTTCTTCGCCTGCGCGGTCATACCTCTCCTGCGTCTGCTTCCGTCTCTTCGCTTTTTATCGCCTGATCTGCAGGATCGGGCGCGGGCAACTCGGGGGCAGTCATGGCTTGGCTGCGCAAGACATCCAAGTCGTGGCGCAGGAGCAGCACCTGTTTGTGCTCCTCGACCAGCATTGCCAGCAGCATGACCTCGAACGGAAGCAAGTGTGAGGCGTAGGCGGCTGCGGCCAGATGGAGGCGGGAGGCGCCGAGCAGATCGTCGAGGGCGCGCTGGTCTTCGATGCGCAGGGCGCGGCGGAAGCGCGCCAGCGATTGCTGTTCCTGGAGAAAAGCCTGTGTGATGGAAGGTAACGTTCGTCCCATGAATACCTCGGTTTGATCAGGATGTAGGTTCACTCAAAATATGAAATCGGCTGGAAGGATCCGATGAATGTGGTCCAACCAGGACCCGGGAGGGAAATAGGTTTTGAGGGATGGCGGAGATTGTGATCGTTAAGGGCGGCCCCGCTCCAGGGTCCTGTCAATTGGGCTGCTGCGCTAAAACAGGCGAGGCTGGGTCTCTTCGGGACCTTCTGGCGACCGCAGCAGCCAGGCGACATCGGCCGCGACTTGAAGCTGATCGAGCAATATCCAGCGCTCTTTGACCAACACGCGCGGTTCACGCGCCCCGACGATCACGGGGCCCTGTGAGGCCAGGCGCTTGAGGTGCCCGATCGTGTTATGTAGTAACCGCTCTGAGTCGCGCAGGGGCACACTTTCATCGTAGAACGTGTTGAGCAAGTCGAGCACAAAGAGCAGCGACTGGCTTGCGGACGTTGCATATGGTGGATCAAATCTGTCGGTCCGCGCTGAAACGCTGGGAGCAATTGCCCCATCGACGGGGGTACTTTCGATCAGCTCTGCCAGTTGGAAGCAGGTAAAAGCACGCGAGAGCTGGATGCGCTCGAGTGTGGTGCGTGGGTCGCTGCTCAGGCGTCGGGCCAGGCGGGCGATGAAATAGCCGTCAAAGCGGTTGCCGCCGTCGAAGACACGTATCTTATGGC
>JAENXP010000565.1 GCA_016649475.1 Burkholderiales bacterium
CGCAGCGCCAGGCGCAGCGCTGCGACAGTACCGATGAGGGCGACCGCAATATAAGGCCAGGCCGCGCGCAGGAAATCCGAAAGCCAGATAAGCGCGCGCGTGAGTACCGGCAGGCTCTGCCGCGACTGCTGAAACACCTGCACTATCTGCGGCACGACAAATACCAAAAGGCCGGTGACGATACTGACCGCGACCAGCGAAACCAGGATGGGATAGAGCAGCGCGAGTCCGGTCTTCTGCTTCATCGCCTGGCGCGCGTCGAGATAATCGGCCAGGTGCTGCAGCACCGTCGGCAGCGCCCCCGATTCTTCGCCGCCGTGCACCAGTGCGCGGTAGAAATCGGGAAAACTCTTGTCGTAGCTGCCCAGGGCGCCGGCCAGGGAGAGCCCGGCATTGATTTCGGATTTGACGCCGCCGAGCACCTCCCGCGTCATCGGCTCGGAGCTCTCCTCGATCAGGGCGCTGAAGGACTGCTCCATGGTCAGGCCGGAGGCAAGCAAAGTCGCCAGTTGCCTGGTCACCAGGCTCAGCTCGTCCGAGGAGATGCCGCGCGCCCAAGGCTGACGCGCGCGTTCGCGCGCGCGCACCAGGTCGACCACGGAGGGCAGCAGTCCCTGCGCGCGCAACTGCGTCCGCGCCTGGCGCGGCGTGTCGGCCTGCACCACCCCCGAAACCGTGCGCCCGGCCGCATCCAGCGCCTCGTAGTGGAAGGATTCCATTATTCGCGGGTCACGCGCACCACCTCTTCGAGGCTGATTGCGCCCTGCGCGGCCCAGCGCATGCCGTCGTCGCGCAGCGAGCGCATGCCCTGCGCAACTGCATGCTCGCGCAACACCTGCTCGGATGCACGGTCGTGAACCAGGCGGCGCAGCCCGTCGTCGACGCTCAGCAGTTCATAGATCCCGGTGCGGCCGCGATAGCCGGAGTGGTTGCACGCGGGGCAACCTTGCGCGGTGTAAAAACTTCCCGCCCGCGGCTCGAAGCCCAGCGCCTGCAACTGCGATCCGTCTGCGGAAAACGGCTTGCGGCATTCGAGGCAAAGCCGGCGCACCAGGCGCTGCGCCACCACGCCGATCAGGCTGGTGGCGAGCAGGAACGGCTCCACCCCCATATCGACCAGTCGCGTGACGGCGCTCACCGAATCGTTGGTGTGCAAGGTGGCGAACACCAGATGGCCGGTAAGGCTCGCCTGCACCGCAATCTGCGCCGTCTCCAGATCGCGGATCTCGCCGATCATGACTACGTCCGGGTCCTGGCGCAAAATGGTGCGCAGGGCGCGCGCGAAACTCATTTCGATGCGGGTGTTGATCTGGGTCTGGCTGATGCCGTCGAGGTCGTACTCGATCGGGTCCTCCACCGTCATGATGTTGAGCGCCTTGGGATCCAGCCGCGAGAGCGAAGCATAGAGCGTCGTGGTCTTGCCCGATCCGGTCGGGCCGGTGACGAGAATGATGCCGTGCGGCTCGCGGATGAGCTTGTCCATGTAGGCGAGCGTGGCGCTGTCCATTCCCAGCTTGGTGAGATCCAGCCTTCCAGCCTGCTTGTCCAGCAGGCGCAGCACCACGCGCTCGCCGTGCCCCGTCGGGATCGTCGACACCCTGACATCGATCGGTTTGCCCGCCACCCTGAGGGTTATGCGCCCGTCCTGCGGCAGGCGTTTCTCGGCGATGTCGAGTTGCGCCATGATCTTGATGCGCGAAACGATGGCGCCGTGCAACGCGCGCGCCGGTTCGATCAGGTCGCGCAGGGTGCCGTCTACGCGCAGGCGCACCACCGAGCGCGTTTCGAATGGTTCGACGTGGATGTCGGAGGCACCTTCGCGCAGCGCCTGGGTAAACAAGGCGTTGATCAAACGGATCAGCGGTGCGTCGTTCTGGCTTTCGAGCAGATCCTCGACCCTGGGGATGTCCTGCAGCAGCCTGGAAAGATCCAGGTCCTGCGCCAGGTCGTCAGCCAGGGCGGCCGCGCCGACATCCGCAGCGTTATAGAGGCTGGAAATGAGCTCGTCGAACTCCTCGGCACCGATGCGCCTCGCCTGCAAGGGCACACCCAGCGCGCGGCGCACCTCGGCCAGCGCTCCCGCGTGGGCGCCGCTGCGCACCGCCACCTGCGCCAGGCCGTCGGCCAAATCGGTGACGACTACGCCTTTGGCTTTGGCGAAGGCGTAGGGAACAACCGGTCTGGAACTCATTTCGGTGGGTCTATTCCGGGCGTTTCCGGCATCCCCGGCGCCGCGGTCTCGCGCGGCGGCAGGCTGGGCACGCCGAGATCGGGAATCGCGATGATCGGCGGGAGTTTGGATTTGAGTTGCTCGCCGATGATGTAGTCATAGCGGTTGTTCGACAGCGCGTTGGCCTTCTGCGGATCGCGCAGCAGCGTCGGGCGCAGAAACACCATCAGGTTGGTCTTGTTGCGCGAGCGCGTGTTGTACCTGAACAGCCCGCCGATCAGCGGAAGATCCCCCAGTCCCGGAATTTTTTCGACCCCATCCTTGACCTGGTCCTGAATCAGGCCGCCGATCACCACGATCTGACCGTCATCGACCAGAACCGTCGATTCGACGGCGCGCTTGTTGGTGATCACACCGGCGGGATTGGTA
>JAENXP010000085.1 GCA_016649475.1 Burkholderiales bacterium
GCGCAGGTTCTACTAAGAGGCCATTTCAATATTGCCGAAATGGCCCCTGAATCAGGGGAGCGCGAGGAAGGTATCCTTTCATTTCGAAGTGAATTAAAAATTGCCGCCCGGATTTTCACCGCGCCGACTGGCGCAGCAGATTTCCTGGCAATCCGATAAAAGGGAAAATCGATGAGAAATTCTTTGGCCCGCCACATCTGCCGCCTGTTGATTGCCTGCATGGGCGCAATGCCTTTTGGCGCCTACGCCGACATGATCCGAACAGATCAGGTGGCGGCCTCGGTTCAGGCCGCCAGTGCGCGCGACAAGCTGCGCGATGTCGTCAGCCGCAGCGAAGTGCGCGCTCAGTTGCAGGTTCTGGGAATCAGCCCGGACTCGGCGCGGGCACGCGTCAGTGCCCTCACCGATTCGGAAGTGGCCAGCATCGCCGGCCGCATCGACAGCGTGCCTGCAGGTGGCGTCAGCCCCTGGGCAGTGGCCGCGGCCCTGCTCATCGCCGGCCTGATCTTCAATTATTGGGTCAAGTGACGGCGAGTCCGCGCAAATCTTCAGATGAAGCCCGCGTAATCGCGGGCTTCGTCATTTTGCTGTGCGCATTGACCGGCTGTGTCAGCCTGCCGCAAAGTGCCGCACTGCGCGGCGATGGCGGCGCCGGTCTCCCGCCGCGCATGCAACTCGACCAGGTACCGTTCTATGCGCAGGAAGAGTACCAGTGCGGCCCGGCGGCGCTCGCCATGGCCCTGGGCGCGGCCGGCGTCGACGCAAGGCCAGAAGCCCTTGCGGAACAGGTGTATATCCCGGCGCGGGAAGGCAGCCTGCAGGTCGAAATGCTCGCCGGCGCGCGCCGCCACGGCCTTCTCGCCTATGTGCTCGCGCCCGAATTGACGGACGTGCTTGCCGAAGTGGCAGCCGGCAATGCAGTGATCGTGCTGCAGAATCTGGGATTGTTCGCTTTTCATCCCTACTGGCACTACGCCGTGGTCATAGGCTACGACCTGGAGCAGAATCAAATTCTGCTGCACTCGGGCACCAAAGCACACCGCGCCATGCCTTTCTCGCTGTTCGAATTCCTGTGGATCGACAGCAAGCGCTGGGCCATGGTCGCACTTCCACCAAGTCGGCTGCCAGCGAGCGCGCGTGAGGCGCAGTACGCGAGCGCTGCTGCGGCGCTGGAGCAAACCGGGCGCATCGGCGAAGCGCATCTGGCGTATGCGGCCTTGCACGAACGCTGGCCCGCCAATCTTGTCGGTCTGATGGGGCTGGGCAATACCGCTTACGCGCTGGGCCACAAGGCAGAGGCGGAAACGGCGTTCCGTTCAGCCACCGCCCTGCATCCGCGATCGGCGGCCGCGTTCAACAATCTAGCGCAAACGCTCGCGGACCAGGGCAAGTTCGACGCAGCGCTGGATGCGGCGCGCAAAGCGGTAAGCCTGGGTGGGACCAGTCTGCCGACGGCGCAGGCGACGCTGGAACAAATTCAGGCGGGCGCGCGCAAATAGCGCGCACCAGGGTGCTGCGCGCGCCTATTACTTCTTCTTGACGCTGAGAATTGTGCCCTTGCAACTGCGCGCGCCGCAGCGGCACTGGTACAGACGCTTCAGCGCCGGCGTATGCCTTTCCTCCAGCTCGATGCCGTAGTTGTAGCTGAGTTCCTCGCCCGGGCGGATCGCGCGCAGCGCTTCTATGTAGATGCGGTCCTTGTCATCCACGGCCTCGCAATTGGGCGCGCAACTATGGTTGATCCAGCGCGCGCTGTTGCCGTGGGTCGTCGCATCGATCACCATGCCGTCGTCCAGCGCGAACAGAAACGTATGCGGGTTGTCGTCCTTGGCATAGCGCCTGTCCACCTGCGCCTCGGTCAGGCGCTTGCCCTTGTACTCGACCAGACGGGCGCCCTTGGGGATATGGGTCAGGGCGAATACGCCTTTGCCATGTATGCCGGAACTGCGCACGGCGAAGCGGCGGCGCGACTTGCTCTTGCTGGTGGCCATTGATTTCGCGGGAAGTGTGGGAAACAGGGCGCGATTTTAGACCATTTTTCGACGCGACGGCTGCATTTCCCTGCTCTAGGCTGTAGACTTTCAAATACCTGTCCGATCGGAACCGCGACATGCACGCCCTGCGCACCCCCGAAGAGCGTTTCCTCAATCTGCCCGGCTATGCTTACGCGCCGCATTATGTGCAGGACCTGCCCGGATTCGAGGGCTTGCGCCTGCACTACCTCGACGAAGGCAGCCACGATGCAAGGCATACTTTCCTTTGTCTGCACGGGCAGCCGACCTGGTCCTATTTGTACCGCAAGATGATTCCGGTGTTTGCAGCGGCCGGCGCGCGCGTGCTCGCGCCCGATCTGTTCGGCTTCGGTAAATCGGACAAGCCCGCGGAAGAAGATTTCTATACCTTCAGCCGCCATCGCGATACGCTCACCGCGTTTATCGAACATCTGAATCTTGTCGACATCACCCTGGTATGCCAGGACTGGGGCGGACTGCTGGGGCTGACGCTGCCGATGGACATGCCGCAGCGCTTCAGCCGGCTCCTGATCATGAACACTGCACTGGGCACGGGTGATACTGCGTTGACCGAGGGTTTCATCGCATGGCGCGCCTGGTGCAACAAGAACCCCGACATGGATGTGGCCAAACTCATGGGCCGCAGCTGTCCACATCTGTCCGCGGCGGAGTGCGGGGCCTACGCCGCTCCTTACCCGGACGCAAGCTACAAGGCGGGCGTGCGCCGATTTCCCAATCTGGTGCCCGACAAGGCTGAAGCCGACGGGGCGGAAATCTCGCGCCGGTCGCGCAGCTGGTGGCAAAGCCAGTGGAAGGGACAAACCTTCATGGCCATCGGCATGAAGGATCCGGTGCTCGGCCCACCGGTAATGCAGGGCCTGCGCAAACTGATCCGCGGCTGCCCGGCACCCTACGAGCATGCCGACGCCAGCCACTTCGTGCAGGAATGGGGCGAGGATATCGCCCAACGTGCCTTAAGCACATTCGGCTAGGCTCTGTTCTAGCGCATGCGATTGGGGGACGTCTCATCAGCATTCGGCATCTAGCGAAGAAAGGCACAGCATGTCAGTCCGCGCGGAGAGAAACGGCCCGGTAACAACGATCATCATGGAGCGGCCCAACGCGCGCAACGCGGTCGATCCGGCGACCGCCGACGCGCTGGTTGCCGAGTTTGCGGCCTTCAACTGCGATCCGCAGGCGAAGGTCGCGGTTTTTTTCGGCTCGCATGGCACGTTTTGCGCGGGCTGGGACCTGAAGTACGGCGCTTCGCTCGCAGGCAAGGACGCGCGCCGCGAGCTCGACCTGGACTTTCCGCAGGACGCGGGAGAAGTTCCGCGCGGCCCCATGGGACCTTCGCGCCTGCAACTGGACAAGCCGGTGATCGGCGCCGTCGCCGGCGCGGCCGTGGCCGGCGGAATGGAGCTCGCGCTGTGGTGCGACATGCGCGTGATGGAAGAGGACGCCTACTTCGGCGTCTATTGCCGCCGCTGGGGTGTGCCGCTGATCGACGGCGGTACCGTGCGCCTGCCGCGCATCGTCGGCATGGGGCGCGCCATGGACATCATTCTCACCGGGCGCAAGGTCGACGCCGAAGAGGCGTATCGTATCGGCTTGTGCGAGCGCGTGGTGCCCCGAGGTCAGGCGCGCCAGGCGGCCGAGGCGCTGGCGCTGGAGATCGCGCGATTTCCGCAGGGCGCAGTGCGCGCCGACCGGCGATCGGCCTACGCGCAACACGGTCTGCCGCTGCGCGCGGCGATGGAGCAGGAGTGGGCCGGCGGCGCGGGAACCCTGACCGAAGCGATTCAGGGCGCCGGGCGCTTTGCCTCGGGCAGGGGCCGGCACGGCGCATTCGAAGATATTTGACGGTATTTGACTGCAATTCGGAGACCGGACATGAACGATCGTGCCGCTGTGCCTGCAGCGCAGGACAGCAACCAGCCCCCTCTGCTCGCCGGCTACAATGCCTGGGAGCAGGACGCCATACTGCGCGCTGGGGTGGAGCGCGAGGGCGGCGGCTGGATCGGGGAGCGCGCGCACCGGCTGGGCGAACTGGTGGGGAGCGAGCGCATGCAGTCGCTCGCCGACCAGGCCAACCGCAATCTGCCGCAACTGCGCACGCACGACCGATATGGCGAGCGCATCGACGCCGTCGATTATCATCCGGCCTATCACGAGCTGATGACGCTCGCATTCGGCGCCGGGCTGCATTCCCTCGCCTGGAAAGCACGCCGCGACGGCGCTTTTGTCGCGCGCGCCGCGCTAAACTATTTGTGGAACCAGGCCGAGAACGGCACCTCCTGCCCGGTTACCATGACCTTCGCCGCCGTGCAGGTGATGCGCAACGATGCGCAGATCTCCGCCGAATGGGAACCGAAGCTGCTCGCCGACGCCTATGACCCTCGCCCGGTGCATTTGTCGCATAAGCGCGCGGCGACAGTAGGCATGGCCATGACCGAGAAGCAGGGCGGCTCGGACCTGCGCAGCAATCAGACGAGTGCCACTGAACTCGCCGACGGCGCGTATGCGCTGGAAGGACACAAATGGTTCTGCTCGGCACCGATGAGCGACGGTTTTCTCACGCTCGCGCGCACCGGCGCCGGCGTGACTTGCTTCTTCGCGCCGCGCTCTCTGCCCGACGGCAGCCGCAATGCGATCCACATCCAGCGACTTAAGGACAAGTGCGGCAACCGCTCGAATGCGTCCAGCGAAATCGAGTACCACGGTGCCTGGGCGCGCAGATTGGGCGCAGACGGACGCGGCATTGCCACGCTGATCGAGATGGCACACCTGACGCGCTTCGATATCGTGGTTGCCTCGGCCGGCATGATGCGCGGCGCGCTCAATCAGGCACTGCACCATTGCGAGCATCGCCATGCGTTCGGCAAGCCGCTGGCAAAGCAGCCGCTGATGCAGAACGTACTCGCCGATCTTGCTCTGGAAACCGAAGCTGCGACGCTGCTCGCCCTGCGCCTGGCGCACGCGCTGGACCGATCTGCTCATGACCCGCAGGAGCGCCTGTTTTCGCGCATTCTGACCCCGGTGGCCAAGTACTGGCTTGCCAAGCGCACTCCCACGTTCATGTTCGAGGCGATGGAATGCCTCGGGGGCAACGGCTATGTCGAGGAAGCCCCGCTGGCGCGCTTGTACCGCGAGGCGCCGGTGAACAGTATCTGGGAAGGCAGCGGCAACGTCGCCTGTCTGGACGTACTGCGCTCGATACGCAAACAGCCCGACTCGGTTGCAGTGTTGTTGTCCGAGATCCGCGCCGGCGCCAGCGGTGACCCGCATCTCGCCCGGTTCATCGATGCCCTCGAGGCGCAACTGGCCGAGACGGAGGGCATCGAGCAACGCGCGCGCCGCATCGTCGAAATGGCGGCGCTGGCGCTGCAGGCGAGCCTGATGGCGCAGCACGCCGCGCCGGCGGCGGCCGACGCGTTTTTCAGTTCGCGCGTGCAAGGAGACTGGGGGCATGCATTTGGAACCCTGCCCGGCGCTGCCCGCTGCGAAGAAATCATCGCGCGCAGCCGGCTGGATTGAAGCCTACGCCGAAGCGAAAATGCGGCGGCAGCCGGACAACCGTCCCGCAGCAGCTGGCGGAAATAGCGACGAACGAGGGTAGACGCAGCGTATAATTACTACTTGGAGTCCACTATGCGCATCGAAGCACACGTACACGGCACTATCCGGCTGCGGCCCGAAACGACCCTCTCGCAAATCGAGACCGCCCTGCGTCCGTGGCTGCGCTATATCGATGAAGACGGCCTCGCTGATGCCAGGAGCGTCTACGAGGACGAACCCGGCCTCAGCTTCGACGCCAAGGAAAGGACGCTCGAGATCTGCTGGACCGGCGATGTAGGCCGCGGCTTCCGCGAGTTGATCGAAGAGGCGCTGCAAGCGCTCTGCCCCTACACCGACTCGGCGGCCGAAATCGAAGTCAGCTATTACCACGACGACGGCCAGGACGAATTCGGCATGGTCTTTGTCGGCCCCACCCCGGAATCCATCCACGAGCGGCAGAAGAGCCGCATGATCGACGATGTGTCCGGCATGCTGGCGCGCCATTTCACCGAAGCGGAGATCGGCGAAGTTGCGGCGCTGGTGAATCAGTTGTTCGACCGCAATTGGACCGAGAAGACCGGCAGCGCCAAATCCGGCTCATCCGCCGCCCCGCGCGGCCTGACCCCGGCGCAGCGCCGGCGTTTGCATTAGCCCAACTTCGGGAAAGGCTCGATCTTGATCGGCGTGACCCGATTGGCCTCGACCGGTGGCCGGGACTGCTCGACGCGCTTGGATTAGGCCTCATCCATGGGTTTCCTTCCATTGTGGCCGATAGAGCCCAATACCTTGGCCGTGTTTGGCATTCTGCTTCTCGCAGGAGCGCTGGGCGGCTACCTGGCGCACAGATGGCCGTGGCTGCCGAGCATCACCGGCTTCATGCTTGTGGGTCTGGTCATCGGCCCCAGCGGCTTGAATCTGCTCACCGCCGAAGTGCTGTCGGAGGCGCGCGTGGTCGTCGACATTGCGCTGGGACTCATCCTCTACCGCCTCGGTCTGTCTCTCGATCTGGGAGTCATCGCGCGCGCCCCCTACCTTCTCGTAACCGCAGTGCTGGAAAGCGCGGCAACGTTCTTGGCGGTTTACCTGACCCTTTCTTTTTTTGGTTTTGCGGCGCTGCCGGCAGCGCTGATCGCCGCCATATCGATTTCCTCGTCTCCGGCAGTGCTGCTTCACGTCGCACACGAGGTCAATGCCAGCGGCCCTGTCACCGACTCGGCGCAGTCCCTGGTTGCCCTGAACAACGTCATAGCCTTTCTCGCCTTCTCCGCGCTACTTCCCTCTTTTCACTCGGCGGCGGATGCGCCCTGGCAGATGATTGTGTTGCAACCGCTGTACCGGCTGGCGGGCTCCATCCTGCTGGCGACTGTTGCCGGCCATCTTCTCCACTACCTCGCGCGCAAGACCAAGAACGCGAGCCAGTATCACCTTGCCTTGGTTGCCGGCGCGATCATGTTCACGCTTGGCGCCGCGGAAACGCTGAACCTGTCCACGCTGTTCACCCCGCTGGTGCTGGGCATCGTGGTGAAGAATCTGGAGCACCAGGACCTCGTGTCGGACCTGGACTTTGGCGAAGCGCTGGAGCTGTTTTTCATCGTCCTGTTCGTGTTCGCAGGTGCCAACATGCACCTGCGGGAACTGCTGCACTATGGGTGGATAGCGTTGTCGCTGGTCGCGGCTCGGTCTGCGGCGAAATGGCTGGGCGCTTTCATCGGGGGCGTCGCCTTCCGGCGTCCGCTCAGGCAAGCCGCGTCGACGGGACTGCTGCTCATGCCCATGGCAGGCCTTGCAATCGGACTGGTGCAGACCAGCGAACGACTGTTTCCGGCCGCAGCGGCTCCGGTCACTGCGCTGGTGCTCGCGGCAGTCGCGATTTTCGAGTTCCTGGGCCCGCCTCTGGTCGGCTGGGCCCTTCGCGTCGTAGGCGAAGCAGGGGCGGACGTGGAATCCGTAGCCTCGCCTGCGGCAGCCCTGGCCGAGGCGCGGTTAGCACCCAAGGAAACGGGATCGCCGCCTTCATAAGCTGACGCGCATTGAAGCTGCACGCCGAAAGCGGGTCGTCGCGCAGAGACTCCAAAAAGCAAAAAGCCCCGGTTTGAAGGCCGGGGCTTTTTGTTTTTAGGGACCTGACGATGACCTACTTTCGCATGGGTAATCCA
>JAENXP010000650.1 GCA_016649475.1 Burkholderiales bacterium
CCCCACCCGCGCGAGCGGCGACCAGGCCATGCTGTGGCTGGGCATCGCGGGCAATCTGCTGCTGCTCGGCACTTTCAAGTACGCGGGTTTCTTCGCCGCCAATGCGAACGCGCTGGCGGGACTCGCGCTGCCGGTCCCGCAGATCGTGCTGCCTCTGGGAATATCGTTTTTTACTTTCACTCAAATCGCCTATCTGGTCGATGCCTATCGCAAAGAAGTGCGCGAGTACCGTTTCGTCCATTACGGCCTGTTCGTGACCTTCTTTCCGCATCTTCTGGCGGGCCCGGTGCTGCACCACGCCGAAGTCATGCCGCAATTCGCGCGCGCCGAAACCTTCCGCTTCATTCCCGAGAACTTCGCCGTCGGCCTGACGATTTTCGCCATTGGCTTGTTCAAGAAAGTGGTTCTCGCCGACGGCATCGCCGAGTTCGCCACGCCGGTGTTCGGCGCGGCGGCGCATGGCGCGACACTCACCTTTCTCGCCGCCTGGGGCGGCGCCCTGTCCTATACTTTTCAGTTGTACTTCGACTTCTCCGGCTACTCGGATATGGCCGTAGGCCTGGCGCGGCTGTTCGGCATTGTGTTCCCGGCCAATTTCAATTCTCCCTACAAAGCCACGTCCATCATCGACTTCTGGCGCCGCTGGCACATGACGCTGTCGCGTTTCCTGCGGGATTATCTCTACATACCGCTCGGCGGCGGACGCTGCCATCCGCTGCGCCGGCACGCCAACCTGATGGCCACCATGCTGTTGGGCGGACTCTGGCACGGCGCCGGCTGGACATTCGTGATCTGGGGCGGACTGCACGGCCTTTACCTGGTGCTCAATCATGTCTGGCGCGCGCTAAGCGGGCGCTGGCTGACAGGCTTCCCGCTGCCGCCCGCGCTGGGCCGCGTGCTCGCACAACTGCTGACCTTTGTCGCGGTGGTGGTCGCCTGGGTGTTCTTCCGCGCCGAATCCTTCAGTGCGGCGCTGGCGATGCTGCAGGGCATGGCGGGAATGAACGGCATCAGCAAAGCCGATCCCTATTACTACGGCGCGCCGCAATTGAAGGGGCTGCTGCTGATGTTCGTGGTTGCCTGGGCCCTGCCCAACGCGCAGCAACTGCTACGCCGCTATCGGCCCGTGCTGCACACTTACCCCGGCGACATCCCTGAGGCCGGCCGGCTCGACTGGCGACCCAGCGCCGCCTGGGCTTTGCTCACTGCCGTCCTGCTGCTCGCCGCCGTGGTCAACCTCACCCATGTCAGCGAATTCCTTTATTACCAGTTCTAGGGAAATGAGCCGCTACCTTCGCCTGCTGGCCGTGTTCGTAGTGCTGCTTTGCGTCGCGCTTGCCGGGTTCAATGGCCTCATCGATCCCTATGGCTATTTCGATCCGCCGAAGATTTCCGGCGTGAATGAACTTCCCCTCGGGTTCAACCACCGGCCGCTGCTGGCCAAGTCCCTGGCAGTGAGCGAGCTGCGGCCGGCTACCATCATCCTCGGCAACTCGCGCGCCGAAGCCGCTTACGATCCACAGCACCCCGGGATCGCCCTGCAACCAGCCTACAACCTGTCGATAGGCGGCGCCGGCTTGAGCATGCTGCGCCGTTATTTCCTCGAAGCCCTGGCTACCGGCGGGCTGCACCAGGTCATCCTGGCTCTGGACCTCACCATGTTCGATCCCGCGGCAAACGCAGCCGATCCCGGCCTGGATGCCGTGCTGCTAACCGATGCCGACGGCAAGCATGCGAGCGAGGCAAGGAAGTGGCAGCGCCTGGCTTTCATCCTGCTTTCCGGAACCACGAGTTCAGACAGCTGGTGGTCCTACACCCACCAGCGCAAGCCGGTAGCCATCTACAGCCGCTCGGGCCTGCGGGATGAGGCCTACGATATCGCGCAGGTCGCGCGCGAAGGCGGGTCTAGACGCGCGTCCTTGCGCGTGGAATCGAGCTTTCTCGCCAGCACGCTGCGCGATGTCGAATCCGCCAATTTCCGCGCGAGCTATGACGCGACCCTGGCCGCGCTACAGGAGATCGTCGACATCAGTGCCAGGCGCGGCATTCAACTGAAGCTGATCATCAACCCCATCCACGCGCGCCAGACCTATACGATCGATGCCGCCGGCCTCTGGCCGCTATACGAGAACTGGAAGCGCGATCTCGTTGCCGCGGCGCAGCGCTCGCCGGAGCTGGTGTCGCTCTGGGACTTCAGCGGCGTCAGTTCCTGCA
>JAENXP010000469.1 GCA_016649475.1 Burkholderiales bacterium
AGACTGCTCCACCCCGCGTCCGTCCGTCACGAACATGCGTCCGTTACAGAGGCGAGATTATAGCCAAGATGTGCCACTAGTGTCAAACTTATATCCTGTTTCTTTGCAGGAAAAGCGCAGATGGAAAACATCTACTGCAAAGCACAAGAACCTCGCCGCAGACCGGCTACGTTTCCCGCGATACAGCGAGACGTTAGCCACCCAAAAAACGGCCATCGGGCGGCCATTCTGAACCTGCACGCCTGCTAGATGCTGCGTTCGGTTTCGCCCGCGCTCGGACGCCATACCAGCAGGCGCTTCTCTATCACGCTGACCACCGCATCCAGCGCCAGTGCAAATCCAGTCAACACCAGGATGCCGGCAAATACGGTATTGATGTCGAACACGCCCTCGGCCTGCAGGATCAAGTAACCTACGCCCCGCGCCGAGCCCAAATATTCGCCGACCACGGCGCCTACGAAAGCCAGGCCCACCGAGTTGTGCAGGCTTGCAAATACCCAGCTTGTCGCGCTCGGCAGGTACACGTGGCGCAGCAGCTGACGCCGGCTTGCACCGAGCATGCGCACGTTGGCCAGTACTACCGGACTCACTTCGCGCACGCCCTGGTAGACATTGAAAAACACGATAAAGAATACCAGCGTCACGCCTAATGCCACTTTGGACCAGATACCGAGACCGAACCAGATCGAGAAGATCGGCGCAAGAATTACACGTGGCATGGAGTTGGCGGCCGTGATGTAGGGGTCGAAAATCGCCGAGGCCGTCGGACTCAGTGCAAGCCACAGGCCGATTCCCAGACCGAACACCGTGCCGATGGCGAAAGCCAGCATCGTTTCAACCAGCGTAACTGCAAGATGTTCATAGATGCTGCCGGAACTGAACCACTCCCACACTCGCGCCAGCACCTTCTGCGGTTCGCCGAAGAAAAATGCGGCCTTATCCGCATTGTCGAAATATATCGGCGGCAGCAGCGTCGGGCTGGTGAGCGCGTACCAGACGAGAAAACACATCACCAGCACGATCAACTGATAGAAGCGCAACTTGGCTTTAGCGTTGTTGCTGGACATAGCCTTTCAATACCTCTTCCTTCATGGTGTGCCAGATTTGCGCATGCAACTCCAGAAAATGCGGTGTCAAGCGGATTTCCGACACGTCACGCGGGCGCTCAAGGTCGATCCTGTACTCACCGATAGGATGCGTCTCGGGGCCAGCCGACAACACCACGACGCGATCGGAGAGCGCGATCGCCTCCTCCAGGTCGTGAGTGATGAATACGACCGACTTGCGCTCGGCCGACCACAGGTCAAGCAGCTCATTTTCCATCAACTGACGCGTCTGCACGTCGAGCGCGGAGAAAGGTTCGTCCATGAGCAGGATCTGCGGATTCAAAATGAAGGTCTGCGCCAGCGAGACGCGTTTGCGCATGCCGCCCGACAACTGGTGCGGGTAGCGGCTGCCGAAGCCGGTCAGGCCGACTCGCTGCAGCCAGTCATTGCCGCGTTCGACTGCCTCGGCTCGCGCCACGCCGCGGAACTCCAGACCAACGATGACATTGTCGAGCGCGCTGCGCCAAGGCATCAGCGCCTCGGCCTGGAACAAATATCCCGCCCGGGGGTTGATTCCGATTAACGGCTCGCCACCGATCTTGACCGAGCCGCTGGAGGGCTGCAGCAGGCCGGCGGCGACATTGAGCAAAGTCGACTTGCCGCAGCCGGTAGGCCCGACTACGCAGACAAATTCACCTTCCGCCGCAACCAGGGTCGTGTCCTTCAGCGCGGTATAGCGCTGGCTGCGATCGTCGCGCGAAACGAAGGTGCAGGTGATGTTTTCGAGAGCCAGTGCCGGGATCATGCTAGCTTAGCGGCGCGCAGGAAGGGCCGCGCAGTGACGATTAGTGGAAGTATCCCCGGCTCCCGGACAGCCGCGCCATCCCGCGCGGCCGCCCCGGCGCCGCGATGCGCCCGGAATCGACTTCACTTGTATTTCGCGTTCGCCTTCTTCACGAATTCGTTGGTATATGTCTGATCCAGCTTGACCTCTCCCGCCTTGATCTGGGGATCGAATGTCGCGAGCGCTTTCAATGTCGCCCTGGCACCCGCATCCGAAATCGAACCGTCGAGGGACAGCGCCTCCTTGATCTTGCCGTATGAGAATAGATACAGCGCCTTGTCGCCGAGCAGATAAGTCTCCGGCACGGTCTTGAGGATATCCTGAGGCGTCGCCTTCGCCAGCCACTTGTCGGCGCGCACGATGGCGTTGGTCAAGGCCTGCACGGTGTTCGGATTCTTTCTGATGAATTCGATCGGCGCGTACAGGCATCCTGCCGGAAGCGGTGCGCCCCAAACCGCGATCGTCCCCTTGTAGGTACGGGTATCGGCGACCAGTTTAATGGCGCCCTCCTGCTCCAGCTTGGTCATCACCGGGTCGACATTCGAGATCGCATCGATCTGCCCGCTTTTCATCGTAGCGATCGCACCGGCGCCCGTGCCAACGCCGACGATGGATACGTCCGTAGGCTTGAGCCCTTCCTTGGCCAGCATCTGCTTGACCAGATTGTTTGTGCTCGAACCCGGCGCGGACACGCCGATCTTCATGCCTTTCAGGTCTTTGGCCGTCTTGTAGCCAGCCATTTTGGCGGTCGCGATGCCCAGGGAGATCTGCGGCAGCCTGCCCTGCTGCACGAAAGCCTGGAAAAACTGCTTCTTGCCCTGCAGGCTGATGGTGTGCTCGTAGGCGCCGGAAACCACATCGGCGCTGCCCCCGACGACGGCGCGCAGTGCCGTCGAACCTCCGGCGAAATCGCTGATGGTCACATCCAGACCCTCGTCCTTGAAATAGCCCAATTGCTCGGCGATCGTAAGCGGCAGGTAATAGAACGCAGCCTTGCCACCCACCGCGATGTGCACCTTGGTCTTTTCCAGAGCGGCTTGCGCTTGCGTCTGCGTCGTCAGCGCGAACACCGCAGCAACCAGCGCCAATCTGATCCATTTCAACATGTTTAATCTCTCCCTAGTTTGCATCGATTTTGGCTGGAGCCTGCGCTTGCGCCGCCCTCTTGCCATCCAGATCCATGCTCACACAGCCATGTCTGCCTGTCAACGCGGCGCGCGCCTAAAACAGGTTCAGCTGCCCCGTTTTCGCTGTTGCCTTGAAGCGCGTCGCGTCCAGCTTATTGCGCCCTTCCAGATTCAGGC
>JAENXP010000744.1 GCA_016649475.1 Burkholderiales bacterium
CATGACGCCGGAGGGCCGCGGCGACTGGTTTCCGCAGCTGCACTACGACTGAGCCAGGATCCGCGCCCTCCACCTTGGTCCTGGAAGATATCGGGGGCCTTGGAAGACATCGGGGCGGGCTGAGAGCGGAAGTAGCGATTATCGGGCGTGGCGCAGCTCGGCAATCGTCAATCCCAGCCCGCCGACCACGCATGTGATCAGCGCGATTCCGGCGATAGCGGCACGCACGCCCAGCACCGGGATCGCGAATCCCGCCGACACACCGCCGATTGGCCCGCCGCTCTGCATCAGCGTGCGCATGATCGCGAAGCACCGGCCATGGAAACCGGCCGGGATGACCTTCATGCGCAGGGTCTGTCCCCAGATGGTGAGCGGTGCGCTGAACGCGCCATAGAGCGCCAGGGCGAACGCGGCCCCGGTTGCGCCGTGGCTGATGGCCACCGCCGCGATGGCGACCCCACTCAGCAGCGCCGCCAGGCAGATGGCGAGCCCCTCGGCAATTGGCAACCGGACGAAGCCGATCGCCACCGAGCCCACCAGTTCGCCGACCGCGATGCAGCCGAGCAGCAGGCCATAGATCTCGGGGCCGCCGCCTAGAACGGTGTCGGCGAATACCGGCACGACCACGAGCAGCGCGCCGAGCCCCACATTGAAGACGAGGTACATGAGGGTGGTGCTCGCAAGGACTGGACTGCGCGCGATGACCCGGGCTGCCGCGAGCAGGCCCGTCGCGTCACGTGTTTCGGAGTGTCCGTCCTCGGCCCGCGGCCGGCATCGCCACACTGCCCATGCGAATACAAGATAGGTGGCGGCATCAATGTACAATGCTTCGAGAGGTCCGACCTGGGCGATCAACAAGCCGGCCAGTGGCGGGCCAAGCACGCCGCCTGCGGTGTAGCCGATGGTCTCCAGCGCATTGGCCGCGTTCAGATCGTCGTGGCTTACCAGCGCCGGCAGCAGGCTCGGCACCCCGGCCAGGGGTATCATCATCAAAAATCCGAACACGCTGGCGACCGCATACACATACCACAGCGGCATCGCGTCAAATGCCGCCAAAACAGGCACCGAGATCACCACCAGCGATTTCAGCAGCGAGTCGATCGCTATAATCGTGCGGCGGTCGTACTGGTCCAGCAACCAGCCGGCGGCCATGCCACCGATGATCACAGGCGCTGTAAAGCACAGCGACAGCCAGCCAAGAGAAACCGACGAGCCGGTCAGATCGAACACGTACCAGATGAGGGTGGTTCGGGTAATCGCGTCGCCGAGCACCGACACGCTGAAACCAAGCCAGAAGACACCGAAGCCGCGTTTCGAACGCAATGCCCGACCTATGCTCATGTCGCGCCCTGTGAACGCATCATCGCTCGCGGAGGAGCACGTCGCTCACGATGCCGCGCACCGCCTCAAGACATCGAAGATAGATCATGAACACCAATCGCGCACCGCCACCTGCATGACGCCCCCATGGCCAGGTCCGCGAATGTCATAGCGTGCCTGACCTATCCCCACTGGCCGGATACGGACCTCATTGTCGATACTCGCTCGCCTATGTTCCGATGACTTTGTAGGATGAGCCGATGCTGGACTTCGATACTTGCAACGCTGCACGATTGCGCCGCGATCCCGCCTATGACGGTCTGTTCTTCACCGCCGTAAAAACGACGCGGATCTCCAACTGTCCCAACAAAGAAATGTGTGCGTTTGTACGGATTTTGCAAGCAGAAACAGGGTTGAACCTGCGTTGCTTCTAAAGATTGGCGGCCAGAAAAACCCTGAGTTTCTAACCACTAGACACTTTCGTATCGGAGTCTCTATTCAGTCACTTAGCTAAATGCGCGCCGAACCACAAAATGCCCGCTCCGCAGG
>JAENXP010000434.1 GCA_016649475.1 Burkholderiales bacterium
CGCCGCCCCTGTTGCGCAAGAGCGCGCCAGCCGGCGCCGCGGAGCAAGCGCGCGCGGCCAGGCGCGACGGCGACATCAAGATCACCCCCGCGAGCACGCAGGCCGACCCGGTGCTGCTGAACGCTTACCAGGCATTCAACGCCGGCGATCTGGCGCGCGCGCGCGACGACTACCAGCAGGTGCTGGGCACCAGCCCCGACAACCGCGACGCGCTGCTGGGACTGGCGGCGGTGGAAACGCAGGACCGGAACTACGACGCCGCGGCGCGCTTTTACACGCGTCTGCTCGAACTCGATCCGCGCGACGCCCATGCCCACGCCGGGCTGATCGGCCTCAAAGGGCAGATCGATCCCGTATCTGCGGAATCACGCCTGAAGAACATGATCGCAGCGCAGCCGGAAGCGAGTTTCCTGAATTTCACCCTGGGCAATCAGTACGCGGCGCAGGGCCGCTGGGCCGAGGCGCAGCAGGCGTATTTCCGCGCCTATACCGGCGACCCCGAGCATCCCGATTTTGCCTACAATCTCGCCGTCAGCCTGGACAAAATGCATCAGGCCGGCCCGGCGCTGGAGTACTACCGGCGCGCGCTGGCGCTGGCTCAAGGCCATCCGGTTACCTTCGACGTGGCCCAGGTAAGCAAGAGGGTGACGCAGCTCGCGCACTGAACATGAACTCTCCCGCCAACCCTACTGCCGCCGCCAAGCGCCATATCGGCCAGATTCTGATCTCGCAGGGCATCCTGACCGAGGATCAGTTGCGCATTGCGCTGCTGGAGCAGATGAAGTCCAAGCTGCCGGTGGGCAAACTTCTGGTCAACCTGGGCTTCGTTTCCGAAGCCACGCTGCGCGACGCGCTGTCGGAGAAGCTCGGGCTGCAAAGCGTCGACCTGTCGCAGATCATCATCGACTCACAGGCGATGAAGCTGGTGCCGCGCGATTTCGCCTTGCGCCACCACATTTTCCCGATCGCGCTGGACCGCGAGCGCGGCACGCTGATCGTGGCGCTGTCCGATACCAACAACATCGTCGCCCTCGACCAGTTGCGCGCGCGCCTGCGCGGCGAGCTGGAGCTGGAGCCGCGCCTGGCGGGCGAAACCGAGATCGCGCGCGCGATAGAGCAGTACTACGGCCACGAGCTCTCGATCGACGGCATCCTGCACGAGATCGAAACCGGCGAAGTCGACTACCAGAGCCTGGCCGGTGCGGGCGAACAGTACAGCCAGCCGGTGGTGCGGCTGATTGCGGCGCTGCTCGCCGACGCGGTCGGAAAAAACGCCTCCGACATCCACTTCGAGCCGGAGCAGAATTTCCTGCGCATCCGCTACCGCATCGACGGCGTACTGCGCCAGATCCGCTCGCTGCACAAGACCTACTGGCCGGCGATGGCGGTGCGCATCAAGGTGCTGGCGAAGATGAACATCGCGGAAACGCGAGCGCCCCAGGACGGGCGCATATCGCTTTCCCTCACGGGGAGGCAGGTGGACTTCCGCGTCGCTTCGCAGGCGACCAGCCATGGCGAGAACGTGGTGCTGCGGATTCTGGACCGGCAAAAAGGCATCGTGCCGCTGGACGGACTGGGCCTGGAATCGAGCCAGCTCGATTTGTTGAAGCGCATGATCTCGCGCCCCGAGGGCATCATCCTGGTGACCGGCCCGACCGGCAGCGGCAAGACCACCACCCTGTACTCGATCCTGAATCACATCAATTCCGACACGGTCAACATCATGACCATGGAGGACCCGGTCGAGTATCCGATGACCATGATCCGCCAGACCTCGGTCAACGAGGCGGCCAAAATGGACTTCGCCAACGGCATCCGCTCGCTCATGCGCCAGGACCCGGACGTGATCCTGGTGGGCGAGATCCGCGACGAGGAAACCGCCGAAATGGCGTTTCGCGCAGCCATGACCGGCCACCAGGTCTATTCCACGCTGCACACCAATTCCGCGGTGGGCGCGTTTCCGCGCCTGCTCGATACCGGGGTCACGCCCGAGGTCATGGCGGGCAACATGATAGGCATCATCGCCCAGCGCCTGATCAGGCGCCTGTGCAAACACTGCCGCCAGCCCTATACCGCGACTTCGGCCGAATGCCGCCTGCTCGGGGTCAAGGCCGACCGGCCGCCCACCGTTTATCGCGCAGTGGGCTGCGACCACTGCGATTACCAGGGCTACCGCGGGCGGCTGGCCATCATGGAAATACTGAAGATGGACGTCGATATCGACGAACTGGTCGCGCGCCGCGCCACCGCGCGCGAACTGCAGCTCGCCGCGATAGCCAAGGGTTTCCGCACCCTTGCCGACGACGGCTCGCGCCGCGTCCTGGAGGGCACGACCACACTGGACGAACTCATGCGGGTGGTGGATCTCACCGACCGCATGTAGGGCGGCTGCCGCCGCTCCCAGCCACGCATGGCGCTGTACTCCTACAAGGCGATCGACGAGCACGGCAAGTCGCTCATGGGCCAGATCGAGGCCATCAACCTGATCGACCTGGAACTGCGGCTGCAGCGCATGGGGTTGGACCTCATCGTCGGCGGGCCGGCGCGCAGGCGCGCGAGCATGTTCAAGGGCGCGATCGGACGGCCCGAGCTGATCAACTTCTGCTTTCATCTGGATCAGCTGACCTCGGCCGGCGTGCCCATCCTGGAATCGCTGATCGACCTGCGCGACAGCGTCGAGAACCCGCGTTTCCGCGAGGTCATCGCCGGGCTGCTGGAGAGCATCCAGGGCGGGCAGAACCTGTCCACCGCCATGGCCGACTACACGGACGTGTTCCCCGTGGTCTTCGCCAGCCTGATCCGCGCCGGCGAGGAAACCGGGCGCCTGTCCCAGGTGCTGAAGAGCCTCGCGGAAAACCTGAAATGGGAAGACGAACTGATTGCGCAGACGAAGAAGCTGATGATGTACCCGGCCTTCGTCGGCAGCATCGTGCTCGCGGTGACCATGTTCCTGATGATCTACCTGGTGCCGCGGATGCTGGGCTTCATCAAGAGCACCGGCCAGGCGATCCCGCTGCAGACGCGCGTCCTGATTCTCGTCTCGAATTTCTTCATCGACTACTGGTGGGCGGTGCTGATCGCGCCGGTGATCGCCTTCGCCGGCATAAACTTCGCGCTCAAGCGCAGCGCCAAGTTCCGTTACCGCTTCGACGATTTCAAGCTGCGCCTGCCGCTGCTCGGGCCGATCCAGCGCAAGATCATCCTGTCGCGCTTCGCCAGCATATTCGCCATGATGTATTCCGCCGGCATCACCATACTCGACTCGATCAAGACCTCCGAGGAAATCGCCGGCAATCTGGTGATCAGGGAGGGCCTGGAGCGCGCCGGGCAGCAGATCGCCGAAGGCAAGAACGTTTCCACCGCATTCCAGGATGTGGGCCTGTTTCCGCCGCTGGTGATAC
>JAENXP010000352.1 GCA_016649475.1 Burkholderiales bacterium
AGTACACCAATCTGGCCAAGGAAATCCAGGCCCCACTGACCCATTTCGGCGAAGTGACGACGGTGGACTCGGGCGCCGCCGCCGCGTATTCGAACAACAACCACCGCTCCTGGCATCCGCTCATGGACGTTACCGGGCGCACGCCCGCGGTGCGTGGCGGCCTCGCCGCCAACAACTGGCTGCTGCCCTGGAGCAACGCCGTTGGCGCTCAGACCATGTACTGCAGCGACTGCCACGGCTCCAGCGTCGCCTCCGCTGCATCGGTGATCCCCGATGGCGGCGAGAACGGAAATCCCTGGGGGCCGCACGGTTCGACCAATAACTTCATACTCAAAGGGCTGTGGAACACCGGCACCGGCACCGGGCAGCAGGCGACAGGCCTGTGCTTCAAGTGCCACAGCTACGCCGCGTACGCTACGGATTCAGGGCGGCGCACCGGCTTTTTCAACGATCCCAACGATCGCGGCCGTGGCGATCTGCATTCGTTTCACGCCGGGAAAATCGGCCGCATGCGCTGCAATTGGTGTCACGTCGCCGTACCGCACGGCTGGAAGAACAAATCCCTGCTGGTTAATCTGAACGATGTCGGGCCGGAAGGCGGACTGGCGTCGGGAACACAGGTTCGCAATAACACCACCGCCGCATACAACAATGGTCCGTATTACATGAACTCGGTGCTGAAAATCCGCAATTTCGCCCGCAGCGGTCTGTGGCGCGAAGCCGACTGCGGATCCGCCGGTGCCCCGGGGAACGGCCAGAGCGGGAAGGACTGGATGAGCGGCGGCAATGAAAACTGCGCCAATCCGCCATGATGAATTGCGGTCCATGGAAGGCGGATCTGCCGTGGAGGTGAGCGCGGGCAGAATGAGTGCTGCCGAATTGCCCGGCGCTTGGTTCGCGGCCGCATGGCTGAAGCGCCTCGCTTCACTGAAGGTGACGCTGACCATATTTGCGCTGCTCGGTGCGTCTGTAATTTACGGCTATTCCACGCATGGCAGCTCGGAGTGGTTCTTGGCCGCACCCCTCCTTGCGGGCGGCCTCAATCTGGCCGCAGCGGTGTTGACCAATCCCGTGTTTCGCCGTCAGACCGCGTTGCTGACGTTTCATCTGGCACTCCTGGCGCTGGTGATACTCGCGGCAGCGGGGCGGCTCACCTACCTTACTGGCCAGCTCGAGCTCGCCGAAGGCGAAGTCTTCGCCGGTCAGCTGGCGCAAAGTGAAAGCGGACCCTGGCACCGCCTACAGCTGGAGCGTGCGCAGTTCGTCAACGACGGTTTTACCATCCGCTACGAAAAGGGTGTGCGCAGGGCCGAAACCCGCAACGCGATACGCTGGATGGACGATGCCGGGAACGAGCAGTACGCGGTTATCGGCGACAACGAACCGCTGGTGCGCCATGGATACCGCTTCTACACCAGTTTCAACAAGGGTTTCGCACCAGTATTCCTCTGGTATCCCGCCGACGGCAGCACTCCGCGGCGCGGAACCATCCATCTGCCTTCCTACCCCATTCACGAATACCGTCAGGCGCTGGACTGGACTTTGCCCGGTACGCAGCTTGCGCTGTGGACCATGCTGCAGTTCGACGAAGTGCTGCTCGACCCCGAGCAGGTATCGCGCTTTAGACTACCGGAGAGGCACACGCTGGTGGTGCGGGTGGGCGATATTCGGCAGGAACTCGTACCCGGTGCGCGCATGAGCCTGCCGCAAGGCGTGCTGGTGTACGAACGCCTGAGCACATGGATGGGCTACACCGTCTTTTATGACTGGACCCTGCCGTGGCTGTTTGTCGCCTGCATGCTTGCCGTGGCCAGCCTTGCATGGCATTTCTGGAAGAAATGTGCGGCGCAACCTTGGGATCAATGACGTATGAGCGCTGAACTGCAGCTGCTGTGGCTGGCGTTGACGCTATACACCTTGGCGGGCTCGATCGCGATAGGGTCCGTGGCGCTGGCGAAGCGTCCCGAGCGCGCCATCCTTGCGCTGATCGTGTTCGGGCTCGCCGTGCATGCCGTTTCGCTAGGATTGCGTTGGGGGCGGCTCGGCCACGGACCGTTCATTACCATGTTCGAAATCCTGTCGAGCAACGTGTGGAGCCTGCTCGCGATCTATGCACTGGCATATTGGCGCGTACCCGCGGTGCGGCCCGCGGCGATGGTGGTCATGCCGGTACTGTTCATCATGATGGCCTGGTTGCTCGTGACCAGTCCAGCCGCCGGGCATTTTCCGCCGACCTATCGCACTGTCTGGCTCTACATTCACCTGCTGTTCGGCAAGATTTTTCTGGGCGCGGTGCTGGTTTCGGTCGGTGTCTCGGGCTTGATCCTGCTGCGCCGCGCCGGCATCGGTGCGGCAGGCCTGGCGCGGCTTCCCGACGACTTACGGCTGGAGAATCTCGCATGCCGGTTCATCATGGTCGGGTTCATCTTCGAGACGCTGATGCTGGTCGCCGGTGCGATCTGGGCCCAGGATGCATGGGGCCGGTTCTGGGCGTGGGACCCGCTGGAAACATGGGCGTTCGCGACCTGGCTCTTGCTGGCGTTCTTCATTCACCTGCGCGTTACCGTCAAGCTCGAACCGCGCCATAGCGCGGCGCTGATCATGGCCGTGTTCGTGCTGGCGTTCCTGACCTTCTTCGGCGTGCCCTTTGTGTCGACGGCGCCGCACAAGGGGGCAGTGTGATGCGCCACGTGGCGCTGCGAACGCCGGGTCAGCAAGACGTGCGCTGGCGCGCGCTCGCAATAACGGTATTTGCCATTGCGGCCGGCGGCCTGGTGATCGCGGCGGTATCCGACGGCAGTGTGTTCGCCCGGCGTGCTGCAACGACGACACCTGCAAGCGCGGTTGGTCAGATGGGCGCGACGAGCGGGACCCGACAGGAAATCCATAGTCGCTTCCAGCAGGGGGTGGTCATGCTGCACGCGAGGCAACACAACCACGCAATGACAGCGTTCCACCGCGTGCTGGAACTCGATCCGACGATGCCCGAAGCCCATGTCAACATGGGGTTTGCCCTGATCGGACTGGAGCGCTATGGCGCCGCACGCGATTTTTTCGAAAGCGCGATCGCGCTGCGCAAAAACCAGGCCAATGCCTACTACGGACTTGCGGTTGCGCTCGATGGCCTGGGAGACCGGCCAGCCGCGATTGGGGCCATGCGCAGTTATGTCCACTTGAGCCGGGCCGGCGACCCTTACCAGCGCAAGGCGCAGGCGGCGCTGTGGGAGTGGGAGGAAATACAGGAAAAACAGGGCGCGAAGACGGATCGCACGCTGATACGCTAAGGGTGGATATCCGGTACGACAGCGCGCGCCGCGGGATCCGGCGCATAGATGCTTGATTCTCACAATTCATATGGTTTTTTCGGAAACATGGCGATAGCCGATGCACACAATGTCAGTCGCACCAGGTGCGGTACCCGGCATGGGCTCGCGTTTCGCTGGCGCGCCCGCGTGCTGGCAGCCTTGCTCTTGCTCGCGCTATTCATTCCTCAGTCCCGGGACGCCGAAACAGCGACGGGCGCGGAATTGCCCAGCGTCGCACTCTCCGGCCTGAGCGGCGAATCGCCGACTTCCACGGACGCGATGCGCGGCGCGCCCCTCATAATCAATTTTTGGGCTACATGGTGCGGACCCTGCCGCGAGGAAATGCAAAGCCTCGAGCTCCTGTCGCACCGTCTGAGCGGGAGCGGCGTGCGGGTTATCGGCATCGCTACCGACAGGGATTTGAATCTGGCCGCCGAATTTGTGCGTGAGCGCAGGCTTACCTTTCCCATGTATGCGGACGGCCCCGCCAGGCAACTGCAGTCCATGCTGCGGGTGCGGTCATTGCCGGAGACGCTGTTGGTCAGCGCCGACGGCGTGATTCTGGCGCGCATCTTGGGAGCGCGCGACTGGAATGGAATAAAAAGCGATCGGCTG
>JAENXP010000265.1 GCA_016649475.1 Burkholderiales bacterium
GCCGCCCGAGTTTCCGGTCGCGCGCCACCAGATTGTCCGCAACGATGTCCAGCCCGGGCAGTTCCCTGGGCGGCGCGTCGTCGGCGCGCTTGCCCGGGGTGGGCTCGGGAAAAGTGAAATGCGATAGTTGCGCAATTACCCGCCCTTTGCCCTGGGAGCGCCAGCGCACGTTACCCGAGAGTTCGCGCGCGTCGATATTGGCGAGCCAGTCGCCGCCGGAGAAACCGGCGCGCAAGGCGACATCGTTGATGCGCTTGCCGTACACGTCGAGCGCGCCTACCTTGAGCTTGAGCGAGGACAAGGGCACCCTCACCCCGCCCAGCCCCCCGAGTGCGCGCAGCCACTGATCCAGGTCGAGTTCGGCCGCATTGCCGTTGAGGACGATGCCGGTTTCGGGCAGCAGTGGCGGCTCGTTGAGACCGACGGCGCCGCGCGCGATCACCATCTTCCCGCCTTCGCGGCGGCGCTGCAATTCGATGTGCACGGTCTTGCCCAGGGTCAGGGTGCTGCGATCCGTCGACGGCGGCCCGCTCCAGCCGCTGACCGGCTCTTCGGTGGCGGCAGTATGCTCAAAACGCAGCGGCAGCACATCGGCGCCCGCCTTGGCCAGCGGCGCGGGCAGGGTCGAAACGATGCCCTGCAGGCCGGATTCGACCAGTATGCTGCTGCCGCGCCTGCGAAAGCTCATGTTCGAATTCCAGGCGGCGGTGCCGCTCAGCTGCTGCAGCAGCGGCTGTTCCAGCGCCGCCTGCAGTTTGGCTGCGTCGAGCGTGCCGCGCGCCTTGACGTCGATGCTGCCATCGGGCCGGCTGGCGATGTCGACCGTGGCCGGGCCGCCTAGAAACTGCGCATTGGCCGCGCGCATGCTCACACCGTGCTCGGTGAATTCGAGCCGCCCGCTCGCCTGCGACAGGGGCGGCCAGCCTGCATGGAAACTTACCTGGTTGTCCGCCAGCTGGTAGCTGCCGGCCACCTTGGTCTCGGGCAGGCGCGCAAGCGGCAGATCGAGCTTGAGTTTGAGCTTGCCCTTACCCGTTGCGCCCATGGTGGCCGTGATTTCACTGGTCAGCGCGTTCACCGGGCTTTGTGCTATGAACTTCAGGAATTCGGCGGTCGGTCCTTCGGCCTCGCCGCTTACCGCGAGCACACGGTCTCGCGCGAACAGGTCCGGCAGCACGACGAGCGCATTGGTCACCTTTGCGCCGAGTACGCTTGCCTTGCGGCTGCTCACCTCCATGCGGCCGCCATCGAAATGCAATTCGCCTTCGATGCCGTCGATCGTCGGCCAGGACGGGGCGTACCTCAGGCCCCCGTCCGTGACCTTGGCCGCGATCTGAAACGTACCGTCTTTCCCGCCCCGAAACGGAAAATCCTTGAGCTCGCCTTTCAGGCGCATGCCGACTTCGTTTGCGCGCCCGGCAATCAGGGCACGGTCCAGCCAATCGCGCACCGGCTTGTCGATAAAGGGCAGGTAGCGCACCACATGGCGTGCATCGACGCGGTTGAGCCGCGCGGTGAGATCGATCGCGCCGGGGCCGTCCCCTGCGGTGGTGTAGCTGCCGAAGGCGGTTCCGGCCAGGTCCGCGTTGGCAAAGGCCAGGTTGGACAGTCTCAGTTGCAGTTCCGTGCCCGCATGGCTCCACGCCAGCTGCGCGGTGAGCGTGTCGAGGTCGCGGCTGGGCTCGGCGAAAATTCGCGGCAGATCCACCGCCGCCTTGCTCGCGTTGAGCAACAAGCTGCCGCCCTTCTCGTTGGCATCGATGTTGCCGCTGATTCCGGAAAACCCGGGCAGTCGCGCGTAGGCGCGCATGCCCAGGCGGTGGAAACGCCCGCGCGCGCTGTAGCGCTGCGCGTCGGGCAGCGGACCCTGCCAATTGAAACGCATATCAAAGACGCTCCCCTGCGGTGCCGCGTCGGCGAAGAATTTGCGCAGCGGCAGCGGCAGCGGCAGGTACTCGGCGAGCGTGGACAGGGGCTGCAGTTCCAGCGCATCTATGCGCGCCTCGCCGCGCTCGGTGCGCCTGGCATCGCCGGGGTCCCAGCTCAGCGAAAACTGCGCGGGCGGCAGCGTCACCCCGGATCGCAGGCTCATTGCCACCCGTTTGCCGGCGATGTCGTAGCCGCCGCCAGAGCGCTTTGCCGACAGGCGCCCCTGCAGCGAGCGCATCTCCAGCAGGGGCAGGTCCGGTGCCAGCCGCGCGCTGATATTGCCGAGCGCGACCTCGGCGGTGGCCTGCTCCAGTTGCTTGTCCGCGAAACCCAGCCACAGCCTCAAGCCGCCCTCACCGCGCTGAATCTCCAGCGGATAGTCGATCCAGGCGCGCCAGGCCTGCAGATCCGTATAGGGAAGTTCGGCATACAGGCTGCCGGTCCAGGCCTGCAGTTGCTCGAAGGTACTGCCCACCAGATCGCCGCGCAGGTCGAGCGCCGCGGCGAGTTCGCGCGGCGGTTGCGCGCGCAGCGCAAACCGGTGACGGCTGCCGCGGTTGCGCACGACGAAGTTCAGGTCGGCCAGCGACAACAGCGGCGCGTGACGCAGCTGATCGTCCCAGCTCACCTTTGCATCGCGAATAATGACTTCGCGCTGCCCCAGCAACCACTCGGAAAAACCCGCGCCCGTAACCCCGGTATTGAGCCTGACCCCGGCGACGTAGACCGCCCCTGTCTGGTCCCGGCGAATATTCAGCCGGGGCTTGTCCAGTGACAGCGAATGAAAACGCAAGGCGCCGAGCGCAAGCGAATCCCACGACAGGCTGCAGTAGACCGAGGGCAGCGACAAGGCGACGCGGCCGTCACCATCGTACAAATGCAGTTCGGTCAGTGCCAGGTAAGGGCGCAGGCGCTGCCAGCCGGATTCGACGCTGCCGATGCTGACGCGCAGGCCGATATTGCTCGAAATCGCGCGGGCAATCAGCTCCGGATGGGCCTCGACCTGAGGCAGGATCCAGTAGCGCAGCGCCAGCACCACCACGGCAAAACCGAAATAGGCGACCAGCGCGGCAATACCGAGAAAGCGCAGCAGCCGGCGCACCAGGCTGCGCCGCTGCGGCGCGACGCCGAGTTCGGCCAGCGGCGAATGATCCTCCAAATCCGACGGCGTCGAATCAGTTTCTGATCGGTCGGACTGCACCATCCGCAGGCAATTTCCCAAGAATATCCAGCAAAACGACAGGACGCCCCCGTGCTCCCCCGCAAGCAGACAGCCGGGAGCACTGCCTCGGGCGGTCCGACACCGGTTTCGCGTGCTGTGCTAAAGCCCTACAATCGACGCGCGAACGGAAAACAAGAGACAATGTAGCGTCGCATTTTACCCGCAAATCATCTGCCCCCGATGGCTACAGATCCGAGAATTGCACCAGAGGCGACCAGCTATTCGCGCTACGCCCGGCGTTTGGCGCAGGCGCGGCCGGAATTGTTCCAGGCCGCGCTGGCCGCGATAGAGCAGCCGTTTGGCGCCGAAGCCATGCGCAGCTGGCTCGCGCAGCAAGTGGTCGGCGACGAAGACGCGCTCAAGCGCGCGCTGCGGCTGCTGCGCCAGCAGGTCATGCTGCGCGTGCTGCTGCGCGACCTCTCCGGGCGCGCGCCGCTGGCCGAAGTGGTCGCCAGCATGAGCGACCTGGCCGAACTGAGCCTGCACTACGCGCTCGGGCATCTGAGCGCCTGGCTGGAGGCGCAGCACGGCACTCCGATGGCAAACGGCGCGCGCCAGCAGTTGATCGTGGTCGGCATGGGCAAACTCGGCGGACGCGAACTCAACGTGTCCTCGGACATCGACCTGATCTTCGTCTATCCCGAGGAAGGCGATACCGTTGACTCCACCGCAGCGGCAGGGACCGGCGCCGCGCCTCGGCTGTTGTCCAATCACGAATATTTCACCCGCCTCGGACGCAAGCTCATCAATGCGCTCGCCGACGCCACCGAGGACGGCCAGGTATTCCGCGTCGACATGCGCTTGCGCCCCAACGGCGATTCCGGGCCGCTCGTCTGCAGCTTCGATGCCCTGGAAAATTATTTCATCGCCGAGGGACGCGAATGGGAACGCTACGCCTGGATCAAGGCCCGCGTCGTCGCCACGAGTGGCGACTCCAGTGTTCTTGCGACGAGCAGCAACGCAAGCGTTGCCGCAGGCGCCACGAGTGGCGACTCCAGCGTTCTTGCGACGAGCAGCAACGCGAGCGTTGCCGCAGGCGCCACGAACGGTGCGGCCGAGGGCGGGCTGGCGCAGGCGCTGGCAGCGGTGGCCCGGCCTTTCGTGTTTCGCAAGTACCTGGACTTCGGCGCCTTCGCCGCGATGCGTTCACTGCACGCGCAGATACGCGCCGAGGTCGCGCGGCGCGACTTCGCCGAGCACATCAAGCTCGGCCCCGGCGGCATACGCGAGATCGAATTCATCGCGCAGGCGTTCCAGCTGATACGCGGCGGGCGCGACGTGGAACTGCAGATCCGCCCGACGCTGGACGTGCTCACCGTGCTGCAGAAAAAAGGCCTGCTGCCGGCGCAGGTGGTGACTGAGTTGAGCCTGGCCTACGATTTCCTGCGCCGCCTGGAGCATCGCCTGCAGTACCTGGACGACGCCCAGACCCACGAATTGCCTGCCGGCGATGAAGACCGGGCCCTGGTCGCGGCGGCCATGGGCTTTGGCGATTACAGCGGTCTGATGCGGCGGCTGGACGAACTGCGCGCGCAGGTGTCGCGCCATTTCGACGGCGTGTTCGCCGCCCCGGATCAGGACGAGCACGCCTGCGCGCCGCTATGGAACGGCAAACTCGACGCGGAAGCGGCGCACGAACGGCTGTGCGCACTGGGTTACA
>JAENXP010000467.1 GCA_016649475.1 Burkholderiales bacterium
ACTCCCCTAAGTCGGGGGCCATTTCGGTAATTCTGAAATGGCCGCTAAACTAACGGTGCGCGAGTAGTGTCATCGGTGTCATCGCAGCGCCGGATTTGACCAATATCCGCTTCATGGTTACTCTCTTCTCGCTTGACCGACCAGCGCATCTTCAGGGAAGCATTTCCACTTGTCAATTTCGTTGCGTCCGTTGCGGAATGTTGGCACAAGAATCGCGCAATTCCTGCTGACCCAGGACTGCCTCCTGTGCCAGGCTGCGAGCGGCGGCCAACTGTTATGCGCGGCCTGCGCGCGCGAGCTTCCATCGACCGCGTCGGGCTGCCCGCGCTGCGCCCTGGCCGGCACTCAGGATCTCGAGTGCGGCGCCTGCATCGCCGACCCGCCACATTACGACGCCAGTTTCGCTGCATTCGCTTACGCCCATCCGATGGACGCGCTGATACTGGCCCTTAAATATCGCGGACAGCTGGCACTGGCCGGGCTGTTCGCACGCGAGTTGCACCAGCGCCTCGGCCGCGCACGCAGCGTGGACCTGATCGTGCCCCTGCCCCTGCACCCGCAGCGCCTGGCCGAACGCGGGTTCAATCAGGCCGCGGAAATCGCCAAGGTGTTGTCGCGCCTCTCTGGCATCGGCATGGATGCGCGTCTCGCGCGGCGCGTGCGCAACACCGCGCCGCAGACCGGGCTGCCGTGGCGCGAGCGCGCGAACAATATGCGCCATGCTTTCGCCTGCGATGGCGACCTTGCGGGCTTGAACATTGCGGTGGTGGACGACGTGATGACCACCGGGGCGACGCTGGACGAATTCGCGCGTACGCTCAAGCGCAGCGGGGCTGCGCGGGTCGAGAACTGGGTGGTGGCACGGACGGCGCGCGGTGCTTGAGATCGTCCTGTATCAGCCGGAGATTCCGCCCAATACCGGCAATATCATCCGCCTTGCCGCCAACACCGGCGCCACCCTGCACCTGGTCGAGCCGCTGGGATTTCGCCTCGAGGACCGCGAATTGAAGCGTGCCGGCCTCGATTATCACGAGTATGCCGGGCTGGTCGTGCACAAGGACTGGCGCGCAGCCTGCGATTACCTGCAGGGCAGACGCATGTTCGCCTTTTCCACGCATGCGCGACGCCGTTACACCGAGCCCGAATACCGCGAGGGCGACGCGTTCCTGTTCGGACCCGAGACGCGCGGCCTGCCGCAGGAAATACTCCACAGCGTCCCGGCCGAACAGCGCCTGCGCCTGCCGCTGCGGCCGGGCAACCGCAGCCTCAATCTTTCCAATGCGGTGGCAGTTGCGGTGTACGAAGCCTGGCGCCAGCTGGGCTTTGCCGGGTGCGCCTGAAACTTGCCGTGTGAAATCGCGGGGATGGCCTCTCGCGTAGGACTACGCTTCACCTTTAGGATCGCGCGCCAGCAACTGCTCCACCGCCTCGCGCGGCGAAACGCCGCCGAACAGGACAGCACACACGGATTGAGTGATCGGCATATCGACGCCTAGTTCCAAAGCGCGCTTCTCGACCGCGGCGGCCGTATGCACCCCCTCGGCCACATGTCCCAACTCGCCCAGGACGACATCGAGCTTCTTGCCTTGAGCCAGGCCGAGACCGACGCGCCGGTTGCGCGACAAATCGCCGGTGCAGGTCAGGATCAGGTCACCGGCGCCGGTGAGTCCGGTAAAAGTCTCGGGGCGGCCTCCGAGCTTCACCCCCAGGCGCGTTATTTCGGCCAGCCCGCGGGTGATCAGGGCGGCGCGCGCGTTGGCGCCCAGGCCCAAGCCGTCGGCGATGCCGGTGGCGATGGCCATGACGTTTTTTACCGCGCCCCCGATTTCCACTCCCGTCAGATCGCTGCTGTAGTAAACGCGCAAACGCGAGCCGTGCAGCGCGCGCGCCATAGCCTGGCTGAAGCCCGCATCGGCGGAGGCGAGCGTGAGCGCCGTCGGCAGTCCGCGCGCAACCTCCAGCGCAAAGCTGGGACCGGACAGCGCCCCATAAGCGTTGCCCGGCGCCAGTACTTTCGCGGCGATCTGATGCGGCAGCTCCGCGCTCTGTGGCTCGAACCCCTTGCACAACCACACCACGGGTTTGCGCAGCGGCGTGACCCGGGTCAACATGTCGCGCAGCGCCGCCGTCGGGGTAGCCACCAGCACGAGTTCGGCGGCGGATACCGCCGAAGCAAATACGGGCTCGATTGCGAGTTGCGGCGGCAGCGCGATTTCAGGCAGATAGCGCTGATTGCATCCAGCGGCGGCGATGTCCCGGCATTGCCCGGGGTCACGCCCCCACAGACACCGTCTCGTGTCTGGCGCTCAGAACGGCGGCGATCGCCGTGCCCCAGGCGCCGGCGCCAAGTACGGCGATCTTCATGGTTGAGCCTGCGCCGGCGCGGGAAAAACGCTACAGCCCCCAGACCTGGTTCGCGCGCACGAACCCGGTCTGGCCGCCGCGGTGCCGCACCTTGACCCAAGGGCCCACGCCGAGCTCGACGACTTCCAGCGCTACGCCCTTGCGCGCCTGAAATACCAGCGGCGCGCCATCTTCCGGACTCTCGCGCACATCTGCGAGCTCCGCAGTTGCCACCACGGTGCGGGTATCGGACAGGTTTTTCTTCTCCACCCAGGCGAGATCGCCGGCGGCATCGCGCACCTTGTTCCAGTTGTCGACCTGTACGATCACTTCCACCGGGTAGAATTTACTCGCAACGAACAGCGCGTTCGCTTTGATCGAGGGCGCATCGTACATCGGCACGGCGTTGTCCCCGATCGAGCGGAAATCTCCCGCCGAAGCTGCCGGCACGGCAAGCAACAAGAACAAAAGGAGAAGACAGCGCATCCCTAATGAGCGATTTCGATCTTCGGTCCAGCCTGTTCCTGCGCCTGCTGCATCCTTTGCAGATAAATCGCGTCGAAATTAACAGGCGCCAGATATATCGGCGGAAAACCGGCTCGGCCGATGGTTGTGGACACGATCTCGCGCACATAGGGATAGAGGATGGTCGGGCAGGCGGTTGCGAGCAGGGGTTCCAAGTCCGCTTCCGGCACGTTGCGGATCTGGAAAATGCCGGCCTGTGCCGCCTCCACCAGGAATACGGTCTTTTCACCTGTCTTATCACCTGTCTTATCACCGGCCTTATCACCGGCCTTATCGCCGGCATTCTCGCCGGCATTCTCGGCAGTCTTCGCCGTCACGGTGACCGTCAACACCACCTGGTAC
>JAENXP010000376.1 GCA_016649475.1 Burkholderiales bacterium
GACAGACCTTAGCCCTTCAACGTTTCGCGCGCGATGATCAGCTTTTGCACCTCGGTCGCCCCTTCGTAAATTCGCAGCGCGCGAATTTCGCGGTAAAGCTTTTCCACCGGGTATCCGCTCACCACGCCGAGGCCGCCGAATATCTGCAAGGCACGGTCTATGACCTGCTGCGCCGATTCGGTCGCCACCATCTTGGCCATCGCCGCCTCGCGCGTGGTGCGCTCGCCCCGCACATCGCGCAGCCAGGCGGCACGATAGGTGAGCAGCGCCGCGCTGTCTATGGCGGTGGCCATGTCGGCGATCGCGGCCTGTGTGAGCTGAAAATCGGCCAGCGTCTGGCCGAACATCTTGCGCCCCTTGGCGCGCGCCAGCGCCTCGTCCAGCGCGCGCCGCGCGAATCCCAGCGCCGCCGCGGCAACCGAGGCGCGAAAAATGTCCAGCGTCTGCATCGCCACCTTGAATCCCTGGCCGGGTTCGCCCAGGCGCTGCGCTGCGCTCACGCGACAGCCGCGAAAACGCAGGCTCGCCAGCGGGTGCGGCGCGATCAACTCGATGCGTCCGGAAATTTCGAGGCCGGGCGTGGCGGCATCGACCACAAAGGCGCTGAGTCCGCGTGCTCCCGCGGCCTCTCCGGTGCGGGCGAAGACACAGTAAAAATCGGCGATGCCGCCGTTGGAGATCCAGGTTTTCTCGCCGTCGAGCACATAGTGATCGCCCTCGCGGCGCGCGCTGGTGGTCATGGCGCCCACGTCCGATCCGGCATCGGGTTCGGACAAGGCAAAGGCCGCTATGGCCTCGCCGCGGGCCACGCGCGGCAGGTAGCGCTGCTTCAGTTCAGCGCTGCCGGCAATCGATATGGCGCCCGAGCCCAGACCCTGCATGGCAAAGGCAAAGTCGGCCAGGCCCTCGTGGCGCGCGAGCGTCTCACGCGCGATGCACAAGGAACGCGAATCGATGTCCGCGGCGGCCCCGCCATAAGCCGCGGGCACGCAGTGCCTGAGCCAGCCGCCTGCGCCGAGGCGTGCGACCAGATCGCGGCAAAGCGCATCCACGCCCGCGTCATGATCCAGATGCGCGAGGTTTTCCACCGCCCAGGCGTCGAGATCGGCCGCGAGGCGGCGCTGCGGCACGTCGAAGAACGGCCAGTCGAGGTAGGTCTTGTCGCTCATCGCCGGCCGCTCCTGGTCTAACTTATGGTGGTTGCGAGAAACGCCAGCGTACGCCCGTGCGCAAGCGCCGCGCTTTGCTGGTTGTAAGAGGCGCGATCCCAGCAATTGAAGCCGTGATTCGCGCCGGGGTAAACGTCTATGCGCACGCCCTCGCGCCCGGCGAAGGTCTTCCTTACCGACTCGACCGCTTCTGCCGGTATGTATGCGTCGTCGCCGGCGAAGTGAAACAGCACCGGGCATTTTATTTTTCCGGCTTCCGCAAGTTGGGTATGAATGCCGCCGCCGTAATAGCACACCGCCGCGTCCACGCCGGCGTTGGCGGCGCAAAGATAGGACAGCATTCCGCCCATGCAGTATCCGATGGAAGCCACCTTGCCCGTGCATTCCTGCAGGCCGCGCAATGCGGCCACCGTGGCGGCGAGGTCCTTCACCCCTGCGGCGAAATCCATTTTCTGCATATAGCCCATGCCCATTTGCATATCTTCCGGCCCATAGCCCACATCGACCATGGGCTGCACGCGCCAGAACATGTCGGGCGCAAGCACGGTATAGCCGTCGCTCGCGTATTGATCGGCCACCCCTCGAATATGCGAGTTGACGCCGAAAATCTCCTGGATCAGCACGATACCCGGGCCTTTGACGCCTTTGTCTGCGTGCTGCGGAAGCGACAGATAGCCCTTGAAACTGCCGCCGTCGTGCGCCTTGATGTCTATCCAGCGTGAATGCATTGCCGCCTCCCCCGCAACTATGGAATTTGTCTGTGCCTCAGGAACCCAATATATTGGGCCTCGGGTATTTGCGCAAGCCGAAGACAGACAGACCGCGCATGCTCGCGCCCGCAACCAGCGCACGACAGACTGCATCTGGCCCGCAGTCGGTGCTCATTTCCGGGATAATCGCGGTTCTCATGACCAACCGCGCGGTATTCCTGCTGTCGCTTGCGGCGTTCGCGAGCGCCGCAAGCCTGCGCGCGACCGACACGCTGCTGCCCCAGCTCGCGGCGGAATTCTCGGTGAGCACCGGCAGCGCTGCTTCGGTCGTAACCGCTTTCGCCATTTCCTATGGGCTGCTGCAAGCCGTCTATGGGCCGCTAGGCGATCGCTACGGCAAGTACCTCATGGTCTGCGCAACGACCCTCGTTTCCGCGCTGGGCACCTACGCCTGCGCCCTCGCGCCGACCCTGGATACCCTGATCCTCGCGCGCTTTGCCGCCGGCGCCACGGTCGGCGCGCTGATCCCGCTGTCAATGGCCTGGATCGGCGATGTCGTCGCCTATGAGCAGCGCCAGGCGCTGATCGCGCGGTTTCTGCTCGGGCAGATTCTGGGTACCGCCTTCGGTCAATCGGTCGCGGGCGTGCTCGCAGAGCACTACGGCTGGCGCGCAATTTTCGTCGTGCTCGCTCTGCTTTACTTGATCGTCGGCACGCTGCTCCTGCTGGAGTTGCGCAGCAACCCGATCACCCGCCGCTCGGCTTCAGACACCAGGGTGACCATCCTTTCTGGCCTCGCGCGCATGGCCGGCCTGCTCGCACACCCCTGGGTGCGCATTATCGTCGTCACGGTGTTTCTCGAGGGCGTGATGATGTTCGGGTCGATCGCTTTCATACCTGCGCATCTGCAGCAGCGATTCGGTCTCGGCCCCGCGGCTGCCGGCGCGATGGTCAGCGCCTATGCGGTCGGCGGGGTGCTGTACGCGCTAGGCGCCAGACGCTTCGTCGCCCGGCTGGGCGAACGCGGCCTCGCGGCAGGCGGCGGACTGGTACTTGCCGCGGGCTATCTCTGGCTCGCGCTCGCGCCCACGGCGTGGTCATGCGTGCCCGGGATCGGCCTCATCGGCGTCGGCTTCTACATGCTGCACAATACGCTGCAGGTCAACGCCACCCAGATGGCGCCGTCCGCGCGGGGTTCGGCGGTGTCGCTGTTCGCGCTGTGCCTGTTTACCGGTCAGTCTGCCGGCGTCTGGATGGCGGGAAAAGTCGTCGATGCCTACGGCACCGTGCCGGTATTCGTGGCGGTGTCCCTGGGCCTGGCCTTGCTCGGATTCGGCTTTCGCTGGCGCCTGAAAATCCAGGCGCAATCCATAAGCGCCTGAGAACCCCTAAGCTCGCACGCCCGCGATCACAGCGGCGGCCGGCGCAAATGGTGCTCGGTCGCCTGTTGATAGGCGTACGCCGCGCGCAGCACCAGGTCCTCGCGCTGCATCGGACCGACCAGTTGCAAACCGATGGGCAAACCATCCTTGCTGAATCCGCAGGGCACGGACATCGCCGGCTGCTGCGTCAGATTGAAGGGGAAGGAGAACGGCGTCCACCAGGTCCAGTCATTGCGCTCCCCGGCCGGGGGTTCGGGCGCGAGCACGCCGGCGGCGAAAGCCGGGATCGGCGTCGCCGGCGTCAGCAGCAGGTCGTATTTCTGGTGGAAGCGCTTCATCTGCTCGCCCAGTGCGCCGCGCGCGCTGACCGCGTCGAGATACTGCGCCAGCGTGTACTGCGAGCCGGTAACGCAGGCCTGCTGCAGGCCCGCATCGAGCAGCGCGAATTTTTCCTGCGGCATGTTGCGCAGCAGATTGTAGGCGCCCGACATCCAGTGCACCGAGAAGACATCGCGGCAATCGGCAAAACC